>JAKPRU010001198.1 GCA_029557025.1 Candidatus Omnitrophota bacterium
CAGGCTCTTTTTGCTGCCGCGTATGCGAATCTGAAAACCATCCCCCTGTTTTCACCGTAGCGGGAGTCTCCTCCCCTTTCCTCCTGTGTCTTTGAACGACCCCTCGGAGCCGAGGTCTGTCTGTGGCTCTCTCCGGGAAGCTCCATCCGGCACCCTTTTGGGTGCGGGTTTCTCTGTTCATCCTGACTTGCACGGTCCCATCTCTTCAAGAAGCCCCTCGGTGTGATTATTCTCGCGATATCCAAGCAGTCTCCCCCCTCTCCCGAGGGGCTTGTGAGAAATGCGGGTTACCCTCGAAATCCCCCCAAAAAAACAGCAAAAAAGCCTTTATCTTGCAGGCCGGATGTGCAAGAATCCACTCCGGTTTCTCAGGATCAGAATCTAAATCAGGGATTTGGAAGGAGATGCTTTGATGAAAAGAGCGATCGGTTTTCTGATCTGCGCTGTCCTGCTTGGGACAGTGGCGCTTCCCTCTCAGGCACAGCTTCAACTGGGCGGACTGATGAGGGATGAATACGCCTTGGGCCTTACACCCACGATCAAGAGCGCCGGAATGGGTGGCGCCTATGTGGGCGTAGAGGGGACACAATCCATGAACCCCGCCGCGCTTTCCATGGTGGACTACATGGAGGCCGTGCTGACATACGGCAATTACAATCATGATGACGGTCCGATGGCCCACCGGGGACGGCTGGATGCAACCCTTCCGGTCCCTTATATCGGCGGTGCGGCGCGGCTTATGCTGGACCACCTGGAGAGCGAAGATGACGAGATGACACTTCTCGGCGCTCCCATCGAGTTCGACTCCTCTACCCTGGGACTTCAATACGGGCGCAATGTCACCGACTGGTGGGCGCTCGGTATCGGCGGATATCCCTACGAAAAAGCGAATGTCGATATGATCCTCGGCCCCGGCGCAAAAATCGATGCCGACGCATTCAGCCAGATCGGCAGCTTCCAGGCCGGTACATTGTTTCGACCTCACGAAAAGGTCACCATCGGCGGTCAGCTCATCTATATCATCGACGAACTCGAAGCCGATGTCCCCGGTGCGGGAGAGTGGAACGATGATTACTATATCAGCTACGTCGCCCTTGGCGCTTCATTCAGACCGTTTAAAGGAACTCTCCTGGCCGTGGATTATTGGAACGGCGAGATCCGAGGCGATCAGACACCGGTTCTGGAACTCAAGGATGACACGGATATCGACCGATGGAACTTTGGTATCCAGCAGCGCGTTTGCTCGTATTGCGATCTGCGGATCGGCTCGAACAACGGCGGATTCACGACCGGTTTCAGCCTCCATGTCCTGAAGAACCTGGATATCGATTATGCTTATGTGAATAAGGCCCTTCGCGACAAGGAAATGGTCTGGGGCGACACGGAATATCACGGGGTTTCCGTGACCTATCGTTTTTGAGATCACGGGCAGGATGCCCGTGCCACCCGTGCCACCCATGCTACCTGTGTCACCTCGGCCATCCGGGGGGGAACCCATGGGCGAGATGCCTGTGTCTGCCCGGCGAATTGTTACCTATTTCACCGGATATTTCAGAATTGCCTCTTCATCAAACACGGCGTGCATAATGTCTACACGCTGGTTAGTCGTATAGACAATGTGGATTTTGCCGTCCCGTGTCTGGATCGCATACGGATAGGCAAACGAATTGTTTCCGGTACAGATGTTGCGTTGATAGGGAAATGTCTCGGCATTATCGGTAGAAATGGCTACCCGCAGGGGAGTCCGGTCGTTCATGTTGTCGTTGTAGACAAGCAGCAAGTGACCGTTCTTTAATTTGATGAAATCCACTGCCGAGTTCGGGTTGGGAAATTCCGTATCTTTCGCGTCGGTCCAGGTCCATCCCCCGTCAAAGGACTCGGCGCGGAGAAGGTATCCGGTAGTTGTCGGTTCGTAGTTTCCGCCGCGACGAAGGTAGCAGATCAGATGCTTGTCGGTGATCTGCGCCACCTGCGCTTGGATATTGCCGGTCGGGGAGTGAATGCGATTGGTCTCTTTCCAGGTCTTTTCCTTTGGATTGTACCGGAAGAAGTAGGAGCAGGAATCCCGGCCGGTCATCTCGGTGTCATGGCCCGTCTCATAGTATACCGGGAGCAGGTAATCGCCGTTGTTGAGGACAATCGGCTGACTTCGCGCCATGCTTCCCAGTTCAAACGCGAACATGAAAGAATCAGACCAGGTTTTTGCGTCATCTTTGGAAATCTTTGCTTTGATGCGTGAGGTGGACCAGGTATCGCCGTATCGGTTCACATAAAACAGCCACACGATCCCATCCGGGGCTTGCCAGACCACGGGATTACCCTCCGCGCGGTCTGGAGTGTCCGCCAGGACTACGGGGTCCGACCACCTTTTCTGTCCGGCTTTCAGGCGAGTTCCGTACACGGCGGTGTCTGTGCCGTATTCGCCCGATCCGCCGTAATACGCAACCAGCAAATCACCGTTGTCCAGTTGGGTGATTGAGGCAGGATGCCGGTATGCGCCGGGGAAATCCGGCCTTGTTATTTGTTCGATCGAAACATCATCCCCGGCGGCCCACAGGATCGGCAGCAGAAAAAGAGCGATAAGAACGGCAGATCGTTTCATGGAAACCTCCACAATCTCTTGGAAAATGGTTTTTTTCGTTCAAAGAGTATAGCGGATTGGCGGGGTCTTCTCTATTCCGGCATGGGACGAACGGGACAGATACGACCGATGAGCTCAACTCCCTCTGTATCTCCCCCAATCTGTGGGGGAGAAGGTTGTGAGCACATTTACGGATTTTGAGCCAGATTCAGGAACCTCGCCCTCCCCCGGCTCACTCACATTCCGCAAGGAGATGAGAGATAATCCCGCCTGAGGCAAGTCGATAATCCGAAAGGAATCCAATCAATGAATCCCAACTCGACTGAATCCTGGATCCATCGAGCACCACCGCTTTTCCCGCTGCTCTTATGGATCTTCACACTTGCGGCACAATCCATCGCCGATCCTGCGCCACGGGTCGAATGGACTGTTCAGACGGGTGGCCGCGTTTATTCATCCCCCGTTGTTGCCGAGCTGGCCGAGACGCCCGGCCTGGAAATCCTCCTGACCTCCAGTGACGACCGCAGTGTCTCCTGTCTTAGCGCAAACCGGGAAGTCCTCTGGTCCTACAACGAGTTCACCCTCCGTCTGAGCTCCACACCCTGCGTTGCGGATATCGACAAGGACGGGAAACCGGAGATCCTGATTACCACGCGCCAGGAGGGCGTAGCCTGCCTGAACGCCGATGGCTCTCTGCGCTGGAAAGCGCCCGTGAAGTCGGATATTGCCTGGGGAAGCGCCGTTGTTGCAGATGTCGATCACGATGGGACCCTGGACATCTGCTGGGCCTCCCTGTCCGGGCTTGTGGAATGCCACGCGCCGGATGGGAGCAAGAAGTGGAATTTCCAAATGCCTTCCTCCGGCTCGTTCGCCGCCCCCGCTGTCGGCGATATCAACGGCGACTTTTTCGCCGAAGTGATTGCGTCCGACAGCAGCGCGGTCTTTTGCCTCGATCACAAGGGCCAGGAAGTCTGGCGCTTTCAGGGAATGGCTCCGTTCAATGCCGGCCCGGTGATCGCTCCTATTCTCGACGACACTCCCTATAACGTCCTCGCTCTCTCCAGCGATGGCGTTCTCTGGTGCCTCGACGCCAAAACGGGGAACCTTCTGTGGAATCACCGAACCTACCGAATTCGCACCGACACGACGATCGCTATCGCAGATATCAACGGGGACAATCGGAACGAAGTCTTCTACGGAGACGGACTCGGCAACTTTTACTGCCTTGATGGCGGAGGACGAGAACGCTGGCACTTCCAGGCGATGGATTGGATTGAGAGCGCGCCTGCCATCGGTGATGTAGACGGCGACGGCGACATGGAGATTCTTTTCTGCTCCGCCGATGGAAACCTCTACTGCCTGTCCAAAACCGGCGAAACGGAATGGATCTTCCCTACCGGCAAGCGTATCGGCGCGTCTCCGACCTTGTGCGATTACGATCTCGATAACAAGACGGAGATTCTATTTCCTTCGCATAACGGGCTTCTCTATTGCCTCACATTCGATGCGGAATGGAATCCGAAGACAATGCCGTGGCCGTTCCGACGATACGATTTCCAGCACACCGCATTCGTGCCAACCAGGTGACCAACATGAAAAACACATCGCAATGGCTCATACGAATTTCCGGCGTCTTGTCGATTCTTTTTTTGCATAATGTCTGTACCGCCGCGTCGGTTTTCTCCCTGTCTTCCGTTCGAGACACCATTTCCTCTCAACTAAAGGGAACACCATGCTCCTGGGAATCCTGTCCCGACCGTTACGGTGGGCAGGCGCTTCGAATCTCCGTTCCTGCCGGAAGAGAATCCGTCCGGTTCTTAGTATTTGACAAAACGCATTTCCTGCCTGTACCAGATCAATTCCGCGCGGAGACCTGGCTGAATACCGCAAACGGTGAATGCCAAGTCGATATAATTCTCTACGAAGGATCAACCATCAGCGAGCGTGCCCGATATACTGTCACTCACCAGGCACATGATTCCCAATGGCGATACGGGGCCTGCGATCTTCCGATTCAAAAAAACGCCGGATTGGTTCCCTATAACATTGAAATTACGGTGAAGGGTAAAGAAGTTCTGCTCGGCGATCTGGCGATTCATTCCGCAGAATCTCTTGTAACAAATGGTAATTTTCTCAAGATAGAGAAATATCCTAATATGCAGATTCCCGATTCTCCGAAAGGACTCCTGGGATACCCCTGGGGATGGCGGGTGTGTCCTATGCCGCAGTTTCATTTGAACCGTGCCCAGGCCCGTTGGGGCATGGTTGAAGGCGCAAACGGGAATGTCTTGTGGGTACAGAAAGAAGAGGGAGAGTTCTCCCTATCGGCGGAGCCGATCCGGGCCGGGGATGAAAACGCAGACTGGGTGGCACGTGTTATTGTCGAGAAATCCTCGACCCTATCGCCTACCATCCTACTGCGTCAATACGGGCAACACGGTTTGATCCAGGAAGACCATTCACAATCCAAGCCACAGAACATACCAAACGAGAACGCGACTCTTATCACGACGAACTGTATCCGACAGCACGCGGATACGGATCGTATCGATCTGATCCTTCAGTTTCTTGGTCAAGAGGGCGAATGCCGTATCCGATCCGTGCAGGTGTGTAAATTAACTCCGCTTTCAGACACTATGGAGATTTTTGTCGATCAGGCCGGGTACAATGAAAACGAACCGACTCGTTTCCTCGTCGCCAGCGAGACATTTCCAGAGAAGGGAGAAGGCGAGTTTTACCTGACATCGGAGAATCGACGCGCGTTTGAGGGAACATTATCGCCGGTCGGTAGAGTGATCGGTCAGAGCGGAGTTGATTGGGGGCGCTATTATTTCGAGGGCCTGATCCCAAAGATCGATCCCGGCAAGTACACGATTCATGCGAGTTTGGGTGACCGTTCCCCTGTCACGCGGGAGATCACCATTGGCCCTGATCAACGATTGGCCGCTACAGGCGAACTGGCGTATCGGTTCTACTCGATTCAGCGATGCGGCTGCGTGGTTCCCGGCTGGCATGATCTGTGCCACATGGATGATGCCAAGTTGCCGGACGGAACACACGTCGATGCCACCGGCGGCTACCATAATGCCGGGGATCTGAATAAACACATGGATGATAACACGCCGATCTCCGTGTACGGCATGATTTCCGCATACCGGGCACACAAGAAATTCTTCGACCGAATCGACCACGATCAGAACGGTCGCGCGGATCTGCTCGATGAGGCCGTATGGGGCGCGACCTGGCTGAAGAAGATGGTCGATCCGAAATCGGGCCACATCTGGATGAATGTCCTGAGCGATCTCGACTCCTACGGCCTCCCGGAAAACGACACAGACGGCATTATCGGAAACGGGGATGACCGGCGGATTACGACATCCGACCCCGGGTACCTGGGCGCTTGTACGATTGCCGCCTGGGCGGTGCTTTCGCAATATGTAACCGATCAGGAATACCTGTCGTATGCGGAGAATCTATGGAACGTCTATGAGGAACAGATTCTCAGCGGATTTAATCCGAGGCATTTATTTTCCGCGATGGAGTTGCATCGAGTAACGGGAAAGGAAAAGTACCGCCAGGCGGTCGATCGGATGGCCGACAACCTGCTTTCACTACAGAACGAAGCAGGCTGGTTTGCACTTCAACCGGGAGGAACGATCCAGTACCGTATTCTCGATGAAGGGGCCACACCCGCCGCACTGGCGGACTATGCCCTGCAGTACCCGGACTCACCACGCGTCCCGAAAATACGAGAATCGCTAAAGAGGTATTTCTCCTGGAGCTTCAACATGGCAGATAACCCGTTCGGACTGATTCGCCATTCCATCGGCGGCGAGCCGTTTTATCTGCAAAGCCGCGAGGAATGGTTCGGCGGCTCGAACAGCGCCTATTCCTCTGTCGCCTGGGCTGCTTATCTGACTGCAAAACTATTTGCCGACGAGCCGGAATTTGCGGAGAAACTCCGTTGCCATGCCGCAAATCAGATCCATTGGCTACTGGGATTGAATGCGTTGGACCTCTGCATGTTGGAGGGAATCGGAACCTCCAGCCGCATTTACTACCACCATGTCTATTCGGAGATTCCGGGCCATCCGCGCGGGGATGTACCGGGGATCATCCCGAACGGAATTGTCCGCGAGCCGGGCAATTCGGACCGCCCCTGGTTCGACCTGCGGAAAGTACCGGGGTCCATGCCCGCCTGCGAATGCGCCGAACCGTGGCTTCCGCATAATGCGTATTATTTGCTGATGCTGTCGGCGAGTGGGCGATGAATGGTATTGAAAAAGGGGAAATGTCTGACGTAAATGGTTTAGTTCCGATAGCAGGATAGAAATAATCCTATTTACCGACGTTCAAGAATTTAGAGAAAGAATCGTGAGTCACCTCGAGCCCATGATCAGCAACTAGATTGAGCCTTCTGGCACCCCCGGGTAGCAGCTTTCCACTCCTGGTCTGGAATGCCACATTGACAACACGTTTGCCGAAGTCCTTCACAACCTGGACAGCCGGAACATAATCCTGGTCGCCCGACACGATAATTGCCACGTCGTAGATGTCCTTCAGGACAATCAGATCTGTTGCGAGCTTCACATCGACTCCCTTTTCCGGTCCCAAGGAGTCATCAAAGGCATTGTATCGGATCGCTCCCGATCTCCTGAACTCGATTGCCGCATGACGGATGGAAATTCCGTTTTGGATCTCCATCCAGCCGTCAAACCGCCTTCGGATCTTGTCCAGATTATTTCCAACATTCTGTGAAATCTGTTCGATGCGATCCTGTTGATCGGAATCGTCCAGTTTTCTCAAATCCGGTTTGTTCTTCAGAATGATGGATTTCAACGTCTCAGGATCTTTGCGCAGCTGGGAGAACGTGTAGGGATATGAATCCAGCGACTCAACGACATACCAATAGGTTCGTATGCGTTCTCCGTCATCTCCAAGAACCTTCTTGACCAAGTCATCAAAGAATGCACCCCAATCGGCCTCTTTTGGCAGATAGTCATTACGATCAAATTTGTCAAAAAGATCTACTATGGAATGTCGGAAGTTCTCCCCATCAACGAATATACAAGTCCGTTTTTTCACAATCTGGATACCAACTTAAACGGGAATGCGGGGGGCACACAGCCCCCCGCTGCTCGTATCTTGGCCCGGGACGCACCCGGACGCATAAGATCAGAATTCAATCCTATTATATGCTTCAAAACAGATCCTGTCAAATAAGTCACAAGAATCCTAGCGGGGGAGGGACTCGAACCCTCGACCTGTGGTTTATGAGACCACCGCTCTAACCGCCTGAGCTACCCCGCCCAATGGCTGGTTTGTTTATTTATAGCACGCGCGCGCCGCTCTTGCACGGCTGCGCGGGCATCATCAGGGTCAGACGCTCCTCGTCATTCGCCGCGAGCAACATGCCCTTCGACTCGATTCCTCGAATCTTGGCCGGTTCGAGATTCGCAACGACAATGATCTGTTTTCCGACCAAGTCCTCCGGCGCGTAATACTGCGCGACTCCGGCAACAATGGTCCGTTCGTCTTTCCCTATGCGAATCTTGAGTTTCAGCAACTTCTCGGTTTTCTTCACCCGCTCGGCTTCGAGAACATCCGCCACGCGAAGGTCCAGTTTTGCCACCTCATCGTAGGTTACCTGCTGATCCAGGAAAGGCGCAATACCCGAATCTTGTTCTTCCGACGGCTTAGAGACATTCAGTTTGTTCAACTGCTTTTGTATTTCCGCATCCTCAAACTTGCGAAACAGGATCACCGGCTCACCCAGAGCGTGCCCCGGCTCAAGGACCGGGATTCCGGCCTGGTCCCATTCCTGGTCCTCCACGCAGCCCGGAAGACTCAACATGCGCCAGATTTTCTCCGAGGTGAACGGCGTGATCGGATGAAACAGCACTGCCAGCGCGCGGCACACCTCGAGGGAGACGTTCAACACGGTTCCACAGCGCTCCGGATTTTCCTTCATCAGTTTCCAGGGCTGCTGTTCCTGCAAATAGAGATTCCCCGCGCGCGCCGATTCGAGTGTCATGCTGACGGCTTCCCGCAGATGGACCGCCTCGTGCAGTGCGCCGACTGTTTCCGGCATGGTTCGAATCAATTCCAGGATTTTTTTGTCCTCGGCGCTTAATGCCCCGCGTGCAGGAACCTTCCCATCAAAATACCGCAGGGTCATCGAGACCACGCGGTTCACAAAATTCCCGAACACATCCGCCAGATGACTGTTGTTGATATTCTGGAACTCCTGCCATTTGAAATCGCTGTCCTGATTTTCCGGGGCGTTATAGGCCAGGTAATACCGAAGCGGATCCGGCTCGAATGCCTCCAGGTATTCCGGCAGCCACACTGCCCAGTTTTTGCTGGTGGAAAGTTTGCGCCCTTCCAGATTCATGAACTCAAATGCGGGGATATTGTCGGGAAGAATAAACCCCCCATGGGCCATCAGCATCGCCGGAAACATCAGAGCGTGGAAAAAGATATTGTCCTTGCCGATGAAGTGAACCAGTTTCGTCTCCGGTTCACACCAGTATTTTTTCCACAGATCCGGGTCTCCCTGTGCGATAGCCCATTCTTTTGTAGAAGAAATGTACCCGATGGGCGCATCGAACCAGACATAAATCACCTTGCCTTCTTCGCCTTCCAGCGGGACTTTGACGCCCCAGCGAAGGTCACGGGTGATACAACGTTCCTGGAGTCCCTCCTCAAATGCCCCCCGGCAGTAGTTTTTGACATTGTCTTTCCATTCGGGATGTGTCTTCTGCCATTCGATCAAATCCGGCTGGAGCCTCTTGAGATCGAAGAACCAATGTGTTGTCTCGCGGATTTCCGGCGGTTCGCCTGACAGGACGGAAATGGGGTTGATAAGAGAAAGCGGGTCCATCGGGCGACCGCACTTCTCACACTGATCCCCTTTCGCGTCCTCGTTGCCGCAGTACGGGCAGGTTCCCTGAACGTACCGATCCGCAAGAAACTGCTGTGTCTTGGTGCAATACAGCTGCTTGGTTGTCTTTCGGACTAGGAATCCTTTTTCCAGGACTTTCAGGAAAAAAGCCTGTGTGGTTTCGTGGTGAATCGGCAGGGAGGTTCGGGAATAATTGTCAAACGAGACACCCAAGCGCTGGAAGCTCTCTTTCATGCCGGCATGGTATCGGTCGACGATCTCCTGCGGGGAGACACCTTCCTGCTCGGCGCGGATGGTGATCGCCACGCCATGCTCATCGCTGCCGCAGATATGGATCACGTCGCGTTTTTTGAGGCGCTGATACCGGACATAGATATCGGAGGGCACATATACCCCGGCGAGATGTCCGAGGTGAATGGGGCCGTTTGCGTACGGGAGAGCGCTGGTCACGAGGAGTCGTTTGAATCGGTCGCTCATATTGTGCATAGCCTTTCTGTTGACCGGAGCGACTGCCGTCCTACTCAATTCCCGCCGCTTGTTTCAGGTCATCTACTTTATCGGTCTTTTCCCAGGTGAAACCGGGTTCTTCCCGTCCGAAATGGCCGTAGGCGGCCGTGGCACGGTAAATGGGCCGACGAAGGTCCAGGGTTCGAATGATATCGGCAGGACGGAACGAGAAGACTTCCCGGCAGATCCGGGCCAGTTTCATATCGGCGATTTTGCCGGTTCCGAAGGTATTCACACCAACCGACATCGGCTCTTTGAGACCGATAGCATAAGCCAGGTGGAATTCGCATTCTGTGGCCAGACCGGCGGCCACGATGTTTTTGGCGACATAGCGGCACATGTAGTTCGCAGAGCGGTCCACTTTCGTCGGGTCTTTCCCCGAGAATGCGCCGCCACCGTGTCGGCCTTTGCCGCCGTAGGTATCGACAATAATTTTCCGTCCGGTCAGCCCGGCATCTCCTTCGGGGCCGCCGACAAAGAATGTGCTGATCCCGTTCGGATCGCTGGTTCCATTGACAATCAGATCCTCTTGCAGGTCGAACTTATCCCAGATCTCCGGGCGTTCCGCGATAATCGGCTTAACGACTTTTTCGGTCAGATCGGCTTTGATCTTCTTGAGGGGCAGATCCCTGATTTTGTGCTGCGCCGCCAGGACCGCGCGAACGATCTTTACGCCGCCGTCGTACGATACGGTTACTTGAGATTTGCCGTCCGGTCCCAGGTATTCGATCTCGCCGGATTTGCGAACTTCGGCCATTTTCCGGGTCAGTTTGTGGGCCATGTGGATGGGCAGGGGCATCAGTTCCGGCGTTTCAACGCAGGCATAGCCGAACATCATGCCCTGATCGCCCGCGCCGGGATCCTCACCGCCGGTTCCGGCGGCAATGTCGGGGGATTGCGGATCGACCGCAACCAAAACTCGGCAGCGGTTGGCGTCCATCCCGGCCAGTTTCTCCGTATACCCGATATCGCGAAGGACACCACGGATGATCTTTTCATACTCGGGCATGAACGCGCTGGTGATTTCGCCGGTCACAACAACCATGTCCGTGGAAACCAGGGTCTCACAGGCCACCCGGGCGGCAGTCAGATTGGGACCGGTATTACCGGCCATGATGGCGTCCAGGATCGCGTCGGAAATCTGGTCGCAGACCTTATCCGGATGCCCTTCGGTGACGGATTCGGAGGCGAATGTATTGGGTGGTAGTTGGCGCATAGGTTTCTCCCATGTTTGCCCATGGACTCAGCTGCAATGGACAAACGACGGATGATATGGCAGCTGAAAGGATAGATTTTTAGTATCTCATCTTTTCAAAAGCCTGCAAGAGCGCCCCAATTCACTGAGGTTACGTTCGAACGGGAATCCGTCCATGGGTATCCATCCTTTTTCGGGCAGCCGGTTCCAGTAGACTAGCGTCTTGTGACCCTATTCACTGGACCTCTCGGCATTCTGGAAGGACCAGCGGCAAGGTTCCGGCGTTGAGTTCAGCCACTTACCCCAAACGTCTCCCGGAGAAAGATGCAGAAGAGGGGGGCACAGGCTTCCAGCCCGTGGTATCACAATACAGAGAAGATATCTGAAAAACATTATCTATTGCGGGAAACTTCCGCTGATCCCTAGAAAGGAACAGGGTCAATGTCACCCGTGCATTTTGATCGACATAAAAATGAACTGATTCTTCATACCGATGGTATCATTTGTGACACCCATCGTGAGATTCTGGAGAGCCAGGTTTTTGAAAGGGTCCTGACTCTTTATATCGAGACCTTGCGGAGAAGAGACTCACCGATTTTAGATAGTCTACCCATGCTTCTGGGAGGGGCAGAGGAACAGGCGTGTTTTCTGGAACTTCTTCGGTCTCTAACAGTCAATCCCCTGGAGCAGGCGCTGAAGATCACGCCGATTTTGGAGGATACTCCCGAGAAACGCAAAGGGCTTCTTCAGTTTATCGAAGGTCTGTATGACTTCTGGCGGAAGTTCCACCGGTTTGTGATCTGTCATTCCGAGAACGGTCCAAACGCTCACGACCAGCGGCCATTTCGCACTTTCAATGCCACCGTGGAGCAGCTTACCCACTTGGTTCGTGGAGTTTACCGGGATGTCTGCGAGAACATCACCGGCGATCATCCCCGCATTTACCGGCAAATCCGCTCCGGCTGCAATATGGGGATTATCGCGGTCGCCAAGGACTGGAATCCACCCAGACCCTATGGGGAACCGCTGCGGGATATCCCTTTCATTCGTCAGGTTCTGGTGTATCCGCCGCTGATTCTGGACCCCCCGATGAACACCCGCACGGGGCAATTCAGAAAGGTCACAGAGAATCCGCTGGAGGGGATAACATGGGAAAAAGAGAAATGGCTGTGCTATCCGGCGCAGGTCGGTCCGCTGGTTATTTTTGTCTATTTCCACCAGTGCTTCATCAGCCTCGGTTGTTGCCTCGCAAACCTGTTCGAGTTGGCGGCGGA
>JAKPRU010001206.1 GCA_029557025.1 Candidatus Omnitrophota bacterium
CTTGCCAGCACAAGGAACCCCGGCACGAAAGAACCCGAACAAGTTGTTCGAGAATGGGACGTAATGTCTGAATGTACTTCTCAAGCTTCACCTGTGATTCATATTCTTTCCCGATATTGTAAGGAGGGGATGTTATTATCAGCGTGGCGAAACCATCCGGGCAAGATTTTAACAGCTCCAGGGAGTCTCCCTGGGCAAACACAAGATGAGCGGAGTTGGAGTATCTGTCCGATATGCACCTTGACTCCGGGGGAAAAAGAGGCATCTGCTGTGCATTCAAACCGGCACGACTATTCAAGCGGCCCTTGGAAGATACTAAAGCATTCTTTGCGGCATCCATTTCATCACTCTTTCTCGGACCCGTGATGATTCTATCAGTACATCGGACCCTACCGGTCCTGATGAAAGGGAGGTCGATGCACTCTGGGACATTAGAAAAAGGGTTCAGCGATATCCCCAATTCCGTTTTTTTGTCCTTCGCTGAAGAATTATACCGGAGACCTGTCAAGGACGGAATGAAGCTTGTCGGACAACAGCGATTCTGCAACATGGGCTGGAAGGTGTGTGGACGTGCTTTGCGGGAAGGGTCTGAGAGGAGGAGCGAGGAGAAAGCAGAATCGCGAGGGAATTGGAGGGCAAAAAAGAATCCGGGATGAGAGGATTTTCCGGCCTGGGAGCGAGACCTCCAAAGAGATAAGCCCCACCAGCGGTGATAATCAACCCACTTCCTCAACGCCGCATCTTTTGTCACACTAAGCAGGAAAAGGATTCGGATTCTTCCCGGACACTCCAATCCGAAATTCATAATCCGTAATCCCCAATCGAATGAGTCCGCGCGCAACGCCGAAACATCTGGGATGGGACCGCCTGCGCTGTCCGCAGGCCGCTCTTCTGCCGACCGATATGACCACCAGCGGCAGAGCCTCACGTGGTGTGTCGCATCGTGCCTCACCGTACGCCCTGTATGTCGCCCGTGAACTGGTCACGATGGGCCGCACAACAATCGGGCGGCCCGCCGTAATGTGGATGGACCCCTGGCAGACCGCCGTGCGCTGGCAGGACGAACGAAAATACGCCATTCTCGCGTACCAGACCCAGGACCCCGTCACCCAGCAGGTGGTGGATCAACTCGCCGATGCCTTCACCCGCATCAGCGGCAAGAAAGTCGTCGAATATCGTCAAGCCTCTCCGTTCACCGGATTCCTGTTTTTCGGCGGAGCGCCCCCTGAAATAAAAATCGCCTCTGTGGAGTTTCAACGTATTGAGGAAACGGAACGGTCTTGTCTGATTCCTCCAATTCATCCCTGGTTCAAAGTCCGGTGAGAATACCTGCTGTTTGTCTGGTTGTGTTGATATTGATCCCGCCGGCCTGGGGCGCAGGGCAAATGCTGGCTGCCGCCGGGAAACCCATGTACTGGGGAAATACCACAGTCCGTTATACGTTCGATCCGGGATCTCTCGGCAGTCTGACCGCCTCCCAGGCCCGACAACTTGTCACAAACGCATTTCAAACCTGGCAGAACGTCGAGACCTCCTCGATCCGCTTTCAGCAATCCGGGATGTTCAATTCCGATGTCACGGCTCAAAATGTCTCAACGGTGCTGAATACGGCCCAGGCAAACGGGCAGAATCCCATCCTTTTCGACAATGACGGAGGCATTTTGAATTTTCTTCTCGGTCAGGGAGCCTCCACGTCC
>JAKPRU010001216.1 GCA_029557025.1 Candidatus Omnitrophota bacterium
TGGAGGACCCCCACCAGTTCTCTGTAGCAGTAATAGTTGTACCGGTAATTGTACCGGAGGCGCTATAAACGCCATAGGCGTTGGCGTAGAACTTGTTCCCTGTGATCAGTGTACCGGAGGAATCCGTGTGAAGCAGGGCGGCACACTCCTTGTCACCATCTTTGCCTGCAGTCGTCCAGCCGGTAACATCGTTACCGGTTATTTCGTTACTGTCACAGTCGTCGTTGACATAAATACCATACCCCACCCAGAAATCGGTTCCCACGCGGGACAGGGTGTTGTCCTTTATCTCGTTGCTATCACACCCGTCATTGCTATTATGAAGGTATATTCCGAGGTAGATTCCGCACTGCATTTTGTCTATATCTGCTTGAGTAACGTCATAGTTGTCACTGGAAATCTCGATCGTGTTGTTCGATACCGTGTTGTTGTTCGAGGTCTCAAGAGCGATCGCATGCTTGATGTTACCCTTCAAGTGATTGTCTTGAACCGTGCAACCTATGCAACCGCTTGGACCCATTAGATTGCCCACAATACAAATCCCATTAAAACAGTTCTCCACGGTATTGTGGGTAATCGTTATGCCATCAGAGCCGGTAATTGTTGTGCCATCATAAATGTAAACGAGTATCCCGCATCCGTCCCACTCAGTAGAGCGAGTATGACCCCGTACGATATTACCGCTGATGCTTCCGTTTCCCGATACAATAGAAATTCCATTCAATGCGTTAACCGATTGTGTCACTACATTATTGCTGATTGTAATCTCGAGGTCTGCGCTGGACCCGTTCCCGCCAATCCCGTCGCGGGTGTAATCCTGAACGGTGTTATCGTCAATAGTCAGCTTCGAGTTTCCACAGACTCTAACGCCGTGTGATTCATATGCGGGCGTTGGGTTGAATCCCTGCACAGTGCACAAGAACAGACCGGTGTCACCGGCGTCAGTGCCCGAAACGTTTCCGAAAAAGGCGCCTGCAAAACGGCCAGCTCCGGCGATCTTACTCTTCCCATTCGCGTCGATTGTGAATCCTTCGATATGGACATCAATTGTGCCAGTTAAGGTATTCGCGGCCACAATATAATCCCATACTATTCCTGTACCCAATTCTGTGACCGTGCCGGTGCGGTCCGCGGGGGCTTTTATGATTGTTGTCGATTGACCGGCGCCCAGCAAAGTCAACGACTTGTCTATCAGGATTTGTTCCTCATACGTCCCCGCCGCAACATGAATCGTGTCTCCTGACCCCGCCGCGGTAACCGCAGCCTGGATCGTGTCGTAATCGTAACCTTCTCCAACACCAACTGTTATATCCGTAGCGGTCACCGCCGTGGGACCTGACAGAAACACAAACAGGCCGATCGATAAAAACAATGCCCAACGGCGATTCTTGTGGTGAACAGATTCTTGTGACAGGACTGAACGGTTCATTGTGTCTTTCATCCTTCCATCATGGGTTTACCCGTTATGTTATTCGCCGGTTAGTATATACCATAATTGTCCGTTTTTTAATTAAAAAAAAGAAAAAAATGTCATCCTTAAAAAACCCGCATAAACGCTTTCAATGCCGGTTGCCCGCGAAAGATTCCCAGGAAAGCCCGTTTGCGGGCCGCCTGACACTTGTGAAGAATCTGAAGACAGAACGGCCTGATCTCTAAAGACTTGGAATGACAATAAACCTGATTCCCATTATGAGAACCGATACCCGGCGGATACTTTGTGCCGTTTGTGCCTGGGAATAAAGCGAATAGGGAAGGGGAAAAAACATGGGAATATATGCCTATTGTCCTGGGAATCATCCTGGGACTATCTTGCCCATTCCCAGGACCTATTCTGAACTTGCGCGGGATGCGGGACGGTTCGACAAAAAATGATTGAACAGGGAAAGCTTTTTTCGGATGCAAGATCGCGCATTCATGACACTTTTGACGGACAAACCCAGTTCGTTCGCGATGGCAACAAGGGGCAGGCCTTTTTCCAAATCATCGCGGATTTGTTTTTCTCGAGGGGTGAGGATGTCGAGTCCATGATTGGGGTGATTGGCGCGAAAATGTCTGGCGATCAGCCCGGCGGTGAGGTTGTCCATGAAGTACTCACCCCGCAGAACGGCGTACAACGATTCCAGGATGATGTTCGGAGGGGAGTCTTTGACGATGAACGCCATCGCCCCTGCGCGAAAAGATTCCGCCACAAGGTCATAGACCAGTTGTCCTGCCATAACAACGACCTTCGTAACAGGAGAGTCATTGCGGATTTCGCGGGTCAGGTCGATTCCGGAAAGATCAGGCAGAGCCGGGCTGACTGCGGCCAGTTGTGGTTTGGCACGGCGGATAAGATCAAGACCATCGCTTGCCGAACACGCGGACCCGATAACTTGAAATCCCCGATCTTTCTCGAGAATGGATTTCAGGCCTTCCACAAAGACAGACTGCTCATCAATAATAGCTATGGTTGTCTTTTCGGACATTGCCATCCGCCCCCTTGGGTCAAATAAAGTAGAAAGAACAGCATTCAAGTTAATTTGGATCAATCGAGACGATTCGTCAAGTGGGTAGCTCAGGTGTTTTTGGCTGTGATTGGCCTGGATTCCGGCTTTCGCCTGGAATGACGGTCCCGTTTTGCACGGGCGCGGGGGCATGGCGTGCCGTGCCTCCGGACCGGGAAGAGGGTCAGGGTGAGGGAAAGTTGGGGCAGATGCCGAGGGGATTCTGTGCTAAGATAGGATTCAGAGGTGAAGCGACCATGAAAATCACGGATGAGACACTGGAAAAAGTGGTTTCCATTGCGAAGAGGTATGGCGCAACCCGATTGGTCTTGTTTGGGAGTGCGGCCCATTCACCCGAGAATATACGGGATCTGGATATCGCGTGTGACGGTATTGAGGGATGGGAGCTGTTCGGTTTTGCGGCGCACGTGGAAGAGGAACTCGGCGTGCCTTTGGATGTGGTTCCATTGAGTCCGCCTACTCGGTTTACGCGCTATATTGAGTCGAAGGGGAAAGTCTTGCTATGACACCGGAAGATCTGCGGGAGGAAGTTAATATCGAACTGGAGTCCATGGAGACTACCGTGCGCGAGCTGGTGTCTCTTCGTACCGAGGTGGCCGGAAGATTGCCGACCTTGCGTGAAAAAACGGCTGCCTCTGCCTTTCTGTCCGATTTGTATGGCGGAATCGAGAATATTCTCAAGCGCATTTCCTATTACCACAACATTTCTCTTCCAATCGGCGATTCGTGGCACATCGAATTATTCAGGCGGTTTTGCGACCCACCACACGGTTCGCTTCCCACCCTGTTTGACCGTTCATTGGCCTCGGAGTTATCTTATTTCCGCAAATTCAGACATGTTGCAAGACACGGATACAGTGTACGGTTGGATTGGGATCGAATGCGCGAAGGAGTCGAGACTGTGGAAGATATTTACTCCCGATTCAAGCAAGCGCTTTTTTCGTATTTGGAGACGCTACAGCCAGTATAGGGCATGACGTGCCGTGCCTCCGGACCGGGAAGAGGGTCAGGGTGAGGGAAAGTTGGGGCAGATGCCGAGGGGCAAAGGCCGAGGGTGGCAAGAGGTTCAACAGCATGTTGAAGGTTAGGCTGAGCCCTCAATCTGTTAAGGGAAATTCGGCCTGGCCCGGTCTTCGGGGGAAATTGTGCCTCTTGTGCTTCCCCCCGAAGTTCGGGGGGAATACAAGGGGGGTTGAGTTTATTCCGCTTCTCGTCCTTGTTTCTCGGCTAGCAGGCGCGCCACCTCGATCGCATCCAGCAACGACCGCTCTGAGGCTTTTCCCGTGCCCACCAGGTCGAACGCCGTCCCGTGCGCTACGGAGGTCCGTATAATCGGTAATCCAAGGGTCACATTCACCCCCGCTACCTCTCCCCATTCCTGTAAATCGGAACGATAACGAAAACAGTGCATTTTGAACGCGATATGCCCCTGATCGTGATACATCGCCACAATCCCCTCATATCGTCCGCCAAGCATTTGCGGGAACAGGCTGTCCGGCGGAAACGGCCCGGAAACCTGAATCCCGGCCCGTTGCGCTTCCTGCACGGCGGGTTCGATTTCCTCGATTTCCTCATGTCCGAAAAGGCCCGACTCGCCTGCGTGGGGGTTATAGGATGCCACAGCAATCCGGGGCGGTTTGCCGTCGATACGCGCCAGAGCATCGTTCGTAAGCCGAATCACATCAAACACTCGCTGCCTCTTGACCATCCCGCATGTTTCACGCAGCGCGACATGGTTGGTCACATGCGCAACGCGGAACTTGCCCGATATCAGCATCAGTGCGGTGGATTTCGCCCCGGTCAGACGAGTGAAGATTTCCGTATGCCCGGCGTATTCCCCATGCCCGGCTTTGTGAAGGCTTTCTTTGCAAATCGGTGCGGTAACCACGGCATCGCACTGTCCCGCAAGGGCCATCTGGATGGCTCTAGTGATACATCGAAAGGCAATTTCGCCGGTGGCCGCCTGGGCAATTCCGGGTTCCCAGTGACCGACTTCCAACCCGTCCGGCTCCAGAACCGGAATCTCATTGCCGGCCGGCAGGAACATCTCCTCCGGGGTCGCGACGAACCGGAATCTCACCTGCTTTCCCATCTTCTCTGCGGTTGAAGAAAGCACATCGACCAACCCGATCACGCCATACCGGGAGGATACATCCAACTCTTTGCCGGCCAGGGCCTTACAGATGATCTCCGGGCCGATTCCGGCCGGATCGCCCATGGTAATCAACAACCGGGAGACGGATTGTCCGATATTCCGACTGTGTGAATGGGTCATTCTTCTCAATCCTCTCAAGATTTGATTCCAACTTGCCGATTATCAAAGGATAGGAAACGGAATTTGCTCTTCAGCCTCGGAAAGGAATCCCAACACCATGGTCTCACCTCTCAATCTTCAGCTCCATACCGCCGCAGGCGGTCTCTCCAATCTATTCAACGGGTATCTTCTGGGAAATCGCATCGGTAATAAAGAAGAAGAACCATCGGGAAATCGTCTCAACCTGCTGGGTAGATCGTCAACCACGGGCAGCTCGCAGGGTCTCACAGGTCTTCTTCAGCGATATGCCGAACTGATCGCAAATAAGAACTCTACCATGAACATTCAAGAAAAAGACAAGGAAGATAAGAACGAAGAGAAAAAAGAAGATACTGTTCAACTGAGTGACTTTGCCAAACAGGCGGTCGAACAGGCGGTGGAACAGGCCGAAGGCGGTCAGCTGGTCAACGGTACAACCCAGCAGGTGTTTGTGAGCGAGGACGGCCGGTATGAGGCCAGTGTCGATCTGCGGCTGAATGGAGACGGTTCTTTTGACCTGGATATTTCCGTCGGAATGGCCCAATCCAAAAGCGCGGGAATCGGATCTCCGCAAACCGGTGGGAACGGGGAAGTTGCCGGATCAGGTGCTGTGTATTCGAGTTCCGCCGGCAGTATAATGAGCCGGACCACGGTCG
>JAKPRU010000210.1 GCA_029557025.1 Candidatus Omnitrophota bacterium
TGGCTTCTTCGGCATTCGCTCCCGGCAGGATGCCGATGGTGATGCCTCCGGCTTCCCGAGCGCCTCTGGCAGAGGCCTCCATCACGCCGCTCTTCCCCCCGCAGATCAGGATTCCTCCTTTCTTGCCGATCAGGAAGCCGACTTCGCGAGCCAGGTTGTATACCTCAGGGAGGCACAGCGCAGGGCCCATAACACCTATTCGAGGTTTCTGTCGAAATTCCATAGGCTGTCTCCTGGCAGTGAAAAGATCAGAATTATGTTTCATGATACAACCGAATCCGCAGGCCGGGGCAATAAAAACCTCGAATCTCAACTCGGAATCGCATGGGGATAAGGATAGCGGGGCGATGAAATGCGTCTCAGGCTCCGGGTCCGGACAGGATCCGGAGAGGGGAGAAATGCTAACTAAAGGTTTCCTCCGGTTGGAACGAATAGATGATAGGGAGGATTTAGTGGCGGGCATTCCTATGGGCGCAACCAGACATCCGATGCCGTTTCCGGTTAACAAAGGGTTCGAAATCCCGAGCATCCCCCTTGTCCTTATCAAAATTATTCAGACACTGGATGCGGACACAAGCAATGCCAAAGAGCTGGAAGAGTTGATCCTGCATGATCCTGCCCTTTCCGCACGGATTCTCAGGCTGGCCAATTCCGCATTCTATTCCTTCCGTGCCAGGGTAAAAACGATCTCGCATGCCATTACGCTTCTGGGAATGAATGTTGTGACCAGCCTGGCAATCGGGATAAACATTTTTGACACGTTCACCAAGGGATCGAGGAGCGAGGCGAAACATATCAATCAGCTCTGGACGCATTCGTGCGGCGTTGCGGTGCTGGTTAAGGAAATATGGACAAAGCGGAGCGGCGTACAGAAGGAGGGCGAGTTTGCTTTCCTGTGCGGACTGCTTCATGATCTGGGGAAAATGGCTTTTTTCAAAACATACCCCGGACATTACAGCTCCCTTTTCGCAGTCGAAAAATCGGAAACGGATCCGGCAATATCGGCCTATGAGATGGAAAACTACGGGGTGGATCATGCCATGGTCGGCGAAATGCTTGTTGGCATGCTCGAAATGCTCGGACGACTGCAGCAGCG
>JAKPRU010001230.1 GCA_029557025.1 Candidatus Omnitrophota bacterium
CTGGACCGTTCTATTCCGGCTGAGAGCATTGCCATCGGTATGCGGCTGAAGCCGGAAGCTATCCAGTTGCCCGGCGGAAACGTGTCATACGAGTTCCGGGCGATCTCATGACACAAATGCCGCTTGCAGAGAAGGGGGAAACGGCGGAAATGCCTACCAGGGGATTCAAAAAAGTCGTCCTGAGTCGCAAGTCGGACTACATCGTCGAGCAAATCTACGAGGCTCTCCTTCGGGGGGAATTGAAACCCGAACAGCGCTTGTCGTCGGAAAGTGAGCTTGCGGATACCTTCGGGGTGAGTAAACTGACCGTCCGCGAGGCTGTCCGGACTCTGGAGCAGATGGGCATTATAGAAGTCCGCAAGGGCGGTAGTGGCGGGTTATTCGTCCGGGAGGCCGATCTTGCCTCCACGGTCAGGCAACTCGAGAGCATCATGCGTATTCCCCACATCACCGTTTCGGATCTGACGGAGACCCGCGTTGCCCTCGAGTCATACATCCTGCTGGACCTCCTTCCGCATAAGAAAATACCCGAAACGACCCTCGTTCGATTGAAGGATAATATTGCGTTGGCCGAGCAATACTACAAGGAAGGAAAAAACCTCGAACGCCTTCGGACGAACTTCGAATTTCACCTGATGCTTGCCTCCCTGACGGACAACAACATGATCATCATTCTCCACAGTCTCACGTGCGACATGTTGATCCGTTTTTTCCGGGCCGCCCGGCCCTCGCCCGAAATGTTCATGAAAACCCTGGACTATCACCGCGAAATCCTGGGGGCCATCCGGGATCGCGAGTTCGACAAGGCGGCGCGGGTCAATACGGAGCACATACGTGCGGCCAGCAAAAAAATGACGGAAAAATCGAAGCAGCAGTCCTACCTGCATATCGGAGAGTGACGAAACGTGGCATTCGGAAGAATCACCCGATCCGCGAAGCTCCTAAACTTATTGACGGAGGTACCCGATGGCAAATCCTCAACTGGCCGAATACCGTTCCAAACGGATCAGCGCCGACCGGGCGGCAGCCCTGGTGAAATCAGGCGACTATGTTGAATTTGGTTATTGCCTCAGCAAGCCTATCGCCATGGACATGGCCCTAGCCCGGCGGAAGGACGAATTGTTCAACGTCAATGTCCATTGTTCAAACACACTGTCAAAACTATTTATTGCCGAGGCCGATCCCCGGGGCGAACATTTCACCTACAGCACGGGACACTGTTCCACCGGTGAACGCCAGATAATGGGAACCTTTGGGTTCTACGTGCCGTCGAGTTTCGGACAGAACCCGGAGTGGTTCCGCCGGGCCTACCGTCCTGTTGACATTGCTATGATTCAGACCTGTCCGATGGATAAGCATGGCTACTTCAATTTCGGGCCGACGTCGACATTTCTGAAAGCGTGCTGCGAAATGGCCAAGACGATTGTTGTGGAGGTGAACGACAAGATTCCGCGCGCTCTCGGCGGACGGGAGGAGGCCGTTCATCTCTCGGATGTGGACTACGTCGTCGAGGATCCCGGGGCATGCGTCGATTATTACGAGGTCAAGTCTCCGCCGATCACGGCCGTAGACATGAAAATCGCCGAATATGTGGTTTCCGAGCTGGAAGACGGCGCCTGCCTGCAGTTGGGCATCGGCGGGATGCCCAATGCCATCGGGAAGCTTATTGCCAAGTCCGACCTGAGGGATCTCGGAATCCACACGGAACTGCTTTGTGACGCCATGCTGGAAATGCACAAGGCGGGAAAGATAACCGGCCGGCGCAAGGCAAACGGCCGTGGGAAAATCGTATACACGTTTGCTCTGGGTTCCCGGGAGCTGTACGATTTTATTGATGACAATGTCGCGCTGGCGATGTTTCCTGTCGACTATACAAACGATGTACGGGTGATTTCGCAGAACGAACGCGCTGTGTCCATCAATAGCGCCATCGAAGTCGACCTGACCGGACAGGTCTGTTCCGAGTCTGTGGGGACGAGGCACATCAGCGGCTCCGGCGGGCAGCTGGAGTTCCACTGGGGCGCCTACATGTCGCCGGGCGGCAAGGCCTTCATCTGCATCAGTTCCACCTACGAGGGGAGGAAAGGGGAGGCCATCTCCCGGATCAAACCCATCCTGACACCCGGAGGGGTCGTCACCACGCCCAGGCCGACAGTGAATTTCCTGGTCACCGAATACGGCAAAGTGAATCTGAAAGGACAGTCGACGTGGGAGCGGGCGGAACGGATCATTTCCATCGCCCACCCCGATTTCAGAGATGAACTGGTCCGGGAAGCCGAAAAGCTAGGCATCTGGAAAAAGTCGAACAAGCGGGATCGTTCCTGATCGGCCCGGCAAAAGAAAACGAAGCAGAGGGGTTCCTGTAAAAAAAATATGGAGGTGTATCATGAAGTCACGGGGTCTGAGAATTGCGGCCTGCATCTGGATGTGTCTGTTTGCAATGTCCCTGGTCCTTGGATGCCAGGGTT
>JAKPRU010001233.1 GCA_029557025.1 Candidatus Omnitrophota bacterium
CCCGGCGATCCGCAAACCAACATCGCCCTGGTTCTCCGGGAAGTCGACATGTGGAACAGCATGGATTACAGCCGCATCGGCGAGATTTACTCCGACCAGGTGGTTTTTCATATCCCGCCGAATGCCGCCACGAATCTGGAAGGCTACCGGCAGTGGGCCAACACCACCTTCGCTCAATTCCCGGGATCCCAAATGACCTACCATGATATCTACGCGGCGGGGGATAGGGTCGTCGGCCGGTGGGACTTGAGTGGAACCTTGGCCCCCACGGGCCGGAAGTTGACCGAGGGGGGAACCAGTATTCTGCGCATCGCCGATGGCAAGGTGGTCGAAGTCTGGTGGAACGCCGACTCTCTGGGCCTGGGCCTGCAAATAATGGCGCCGCTGAACGAAGCGGAAATGCGGACCCTGACATCGAATTTCTACCAGTTCTTTAATGCCCACGACCTGGCCACCGCCAGCCGGTTTTGGACGGACGATTTTGTTTACGATTTCGTCGCGAGCCCTCCTGTCATGCATGGGAAAGAGGAAGCCGTGGAATTTTTTGAATCCGACGTTTTCGTAGGCTTCCCCGATTTTCACGCGGAAGCGGTTCACGAACTAGTTTCCCCGGGGAATCAGCTTCTGGTCCGGGACGCCTTGGTCACGGGAACCCAGCTGGGGGAAATTTCGGGCATTCCCCCCACGGGGAAACAATGCGCCGTCCGCTATCTCATCATGCTTGAATTCGCGGGTAACGCAATTTCAAGTTTTACCGAGTATCTGGACATGGGAAGCATGATGATCCAGCTGGGCGTCATGCCGGCCCCGGCTATCCCGCCGTTGGTTCCGTCCTTCACGCTGCCCGATCCCGTGCCGACGGAGTTGTCTCCCCTGGAATCCGTGCAGGCGTTGCTGGGATTCTGGGAAAATAAAGACATTCCTCATTTCATGGAGAAAGTGCATCCGGAGGGGCAATTCATGACGGTCATGGGGGCTCCCCTGGACCGGGCGGCGCTGGCCGGACTGCTGGAGCATTTCATTTCCTCCGCGCCCGATATGCACAATGAAATCGGCCGGATCGTCGAACTGAACGATGGCTGGGCCGTGGCCGAAGTGGTGATGACCGGCACCAACACCGGCAGCTATTTGGGTTTGCCGCCCTCCGGGAAACCGTTTGAATTACGCTATGCCGCGCTGTATCACTTCGATGATGATGGCCTTCTGACGAATTTCGAATTGTACTACGACCAGGTGACGCTCCTGACGCAGTTCGGTTTTCTGCAGTAAGCCATTGTTTTGATGGATGTGTAGGTAACGATCTCCGCCCGGCCTGGACAATTACCTAGGCCGGGCGGGAGAGGATTTTTATCAAAACGGAAGGAAAAGATCATGTTATACATAGGTCAATGTCTGATCCTCCTATATTTGGTATTATGCGCCATGGCATATCCGATCAGCGCCGGTGAGTTGGATCCACAGGTTGCGAACGTTATTCAGCGAGTGGAACGGGGAGAGATCACGGTCACCGATGCGACCATGGGTTCGCTTTCCCATCCAAAGGAAGAATTAGCAAATGTCATCAACCAATCCATTCCTGGACCTGCCGGTTCATTGCGAATACGGATTTACATCCCTGGCCAGGAAAGTCAGTATCCAGTTTTAGTCTATTTTCACGGAGGAGGCTACTATTTAGGAGACCTGAACAGTCACGACTCCATCTGCCGCTCTTTCACCAACCGCGCGCGATGTATCGTGGTGGCTGTCGCGTATCGCCTGTCATCATCGGCCAAGTTTCCGGCCGCGGTTGAAGATGGTTACGCCGCATTGAAGTGGGTTCAGGAAAACGCGGGCAGTTTTGGAGGAGATGCCGCCCGCGTTGCCGTGGGTGGAGATAGCTCAGGAGGGAATCTGGCCGTGGTAGTTTGTCTGATGGCGCGTGACAACAACACGCCGCTTCCTGTTTATCAAATCTTACTCTACCCCAAAACCGATTATTCGTCCATGAATACGGAATCGATCAAGAACTACGGCCAGGGTTATTTGCTTACTACCCAAACCATGAATTTTTTTCAGACTAGTTATTTTCAAGACGATTCAAACCGTTTGAATCCCTATGCATCTCCGTTGTTAGATGATGACTTTAGTGGATTGCCGGATGCCTTCGTCCTGACCGCGGAATATGATCCTCTGCGGGATGAGGGACAAGCTTATGCGGGCCGGTTGAAAGAAGCCAGTGTTGACACAAACCTTGTCCGGTATGATGGGATGATCCACGGATTCATAAACATGGGCAAGGTGGTGGATCGGGCATTGGCCGCGATTCAAGAGGCCGCTGACGCGCTTCATTGGGCTTTTTATCCGGCATCGAAGATTGACGCCGGGATGTGGGAGCGATTGAGACAATAGCCCGTGTGGTCACCAGGCCTTGCGGCTCCACCCGGGCCAGGCGGGTGTGGATTTTTATCCGAGGAGGGAAAGCTAATGATACGTCAACTGACATACATGATTCTGGTAATGGCTCTCGTTGGGAACATGTCTGCACCCGCATGGGCTCAGAATCCGATCGGCATTTTTGAAGATCACATCGATTTCGGCAATCCTTAACCCCCGGCTACCGCGGAATACAACAGCGCCACGCATGAATACACCGTTACCTCGGGCAGCGCCGGCTACACCAGCGATTTTTCCATGAAGGCGAAAATTACCGCGGAAAATCTGGGCGGGAGCGCGGAATGGGCGGCGGCGGGTTTGACGGTACCGGCGGATTTTACACCGGGTTGCCTTTTCTTCAGCGCGCAAGTGATGATTCAGGGTATCGCTTTGGAGCGCTCCCGTTTGCAGGAAAACGGTGATTACGTCCAATCCGGCACGGCCGCATCCAGTATTCAAGATGGACGTTTGGAGATTGCGCGGGAAGGCAATACCTTTCGCGCGTTTTATATCGACAAGCAAACGGGAGAACGCAAGCCTTATGGTCTCCTCGTTCCAGTCCGGGGG
Source organism: Candidatus Omnitrophota bacterium (assembly GCA_029557025.1). Lineage (GTDB taxonomy): Bacteria > Hinthialibacterota > Hinthialibacteria > Hinthialibacterales > JAKPRU01 > JAKPRU01. The sequence goes on from JAKPRU010001233.1 coordinate 2,980, forward strand.
AACCACCAAGGGCTATTTCCGGGATGTGGAGCTCAAGCAAGCATCTTCAACTGTGAAAAATTGGGAGTTGTATGAGTGACGGGTTATTCTCCATGCGAGGAGATGGTAAGGGAAATCGGTAGGATGGATTGCCATGCCCCGGTTGGAGGCTCTTTTTATATGAAAGGGCAAATCCATTCAAAAATTGGAGGTACCGCCATGAAACGTCCGATAATCTCGCTCATTAGCTTTTACCTGGCTTTCGGCCTGTTTCATTATTTGTCAATCGACGCGCCGCTGGTTTACTCACAAGATGGAGAATGGACAAAAATAGCCATTGAATCAGGAGTATTGAATAAACCGGCGAACCGTAGTTTCCACGGCATGGCCTATGATTCCCGCCGGGGGGTGGTTGTTTTACATGGGGGTGTCAACAGCTCATGGACCATATTGCGCGATACATGGGAATATGATGGGACCGCCTGGAAGCGCGTCAATTCCGTAGGGCCTGTGCGTTATGTCCATAGCATGGCTTATGATGTTGAAAGAGGAGTTGTGGTTCTATTTGGTGGCCGCAATACGGGCTCTGGAGATCCCCTTTCAGAAACCTGGGTATGGGATGGTCAAGCCTGGAAAAGAGTTACCACCAGCGACGCCCCCAGCCCGCGTATGATTCCCGGCATGGCCTATGATCCCGTGCGAAAAGTGATTGTCTGCCACGGGGGATCATTCAACAATTCCTACCAAGTTGAATCCGATACCTGGGTATGGGATGGACAAACATGGACCTACGTCGCGGATGGGCCGCAACGATGGGATTGCGAAATGGAATACGATACGAACAAGAACAAAATGGTTTTGTTCGGTGGTTACGAATCCCGGGGCGTCGCTCCCACGGACACCTGGGAATTCGATGGCAAGGTGTGGGAACGCATTGCGGAAGAAGGACCGATCGGGCGTTGCGCGCATAGTATGATATACGATACCTTCCGGGGCGTGGCGGTTATGTTTGGAGGATTTCTCGCCGAGGGCCAAGGATCCCCAGCTGATGAAGTCCACCATGATATGTGGGAATGGGATGGCCAAGCCTGGCGCGAGTTGGATGTTCCGCTAAAACCGAAATCGGTCATCTTTGGTGACATGGTATTTGATGAAAACCGAAAGAAGATAGTATATTTTGGCGGAATGCCTTGGTTTATGGTTGATTTAAGTTCCGATACGTGGGAATACTCTTCCTCAACCAGTCATGTGGAGAAATGGCGGCAATTTTAATATATACGGAAAGATGAAAATGGAAAAATCAAAATGATATAGAAATTCTACCATGTTCATGTTTTTCAGAATTCTTGTTACATGGACATTGCTCTTCGCAATGGCCCGGTATTCGTGGGCGCAGGCCAATCAGCATTGGCGGTATTGGACCTCGGCCGACGGATTGGCGGAATCGTTCGCATGGACTGTGACCGTGGGGCCCACGGGAAATATCTGGGTAGGGCACGGCAGTGTCAAGGAAAGCAGCTGGCTCGACGGATATACGGTGCACAACCTTCCAAGCCCGGGAAACTTTCCCGTATTGTATGAAAGCCGCTCCGGACAAGTCTGGGCCAACTACCCGATCGGCGTCCAGGGTATTGTCGGACTGTATGGTCTTCAACAATACAACCGCGAGGAGAAGGAGTGGGTGAAATATGAGTTGGATGAAATCCATTCGGCGAGCCCGCCTCTCTACTCTCTTTCCTTTCTTCCCATCGCCCAGGATCGAGTTTTTTTTCTTCTCGGCGATTACCTCATGGAATTCAATGCCGCTGCCAAACGAACGTCCCGAATCGTTGACATCAGTGCAATCCAACACGAACATGCCGTTCATTCTCATAACATGAGTTATGCCCAAGATGGAGGAGTTTGGATAACCGGAAAAAAAGGATCCGCCAAAATCCGGAGCGAGGCGGGAATCGTCGCTCCCGCATCGGAATCGATCGAATTTGTGATTACGCGGGAACCACCTTCGCAAGAAGACGCGATTCCAACAAACGATTCAGTGGGGCCATCTGAAAAAAGGATCGCCGCGGAAGGCCGCCATAACGGTATTGACTTTTTCGACGGGTACTTGTGGCGAACGCTATGTCTGGCCACGCACGAGACGATCAAATGGGGTGTTAATTGGTCATTTTGGGAATTGCAAGGCCCTCGGGAATCATTCACACTATGCCGTGTCGAAAACAATCGGCGGGAATATGTAAAGAAAAACAAGATTTTATCGGGTATGTTTAATCACGGTGCGATCGATCAAAATGGTGTAATTTGGATAGCCACCATTCAAGGTCTCACACGCTATGCGCCACCGACTTGGCGAACCCCTTCGGACTTTCCCCTCATGGACAAAGTCTGCCATGCAATCCATGAAGATGAAAAAGGCGGTATCTGGTTTCTTTGCCTGGATACGCTTGTCCTTTTCAAAAACGGCCAGTGGATCATGTATCCGCTGCCCGTTCCCTCCCATTGGATCGCGACAACCGCGCTGGCCTCACTCCCGGATGGCCGCATCGCCATCATGACCCCTAGTCCCGAACTTCTACTCTTTAATCCCGCCACTGAAATTTTTGAACTCGTGCACCACCCGGAAGGACGCCGGATCACGTTCATCGCGCCTCGCGCGTCCGGAACCATCTGGGTGGAAACCCGGCAGGATACTAACGTTCGGATAGAAATATTTGATGGCGCGGCCTTTCAGAAATACCTGGATCCGGGCCCTGCATGGAACATTGATGAACTCCGCTATCTTCTTGAGGATGATAAGGGGAACCTGTGGTTTGGCGGTAGATCGGAGGGTCAACTAGGCCTTTACAGGACTAATATTTACTATAATTTGGGTTCTAAGTATCCGGGGAATGCAGCCTTCTGCATACACCCGGTCGGGAATGGAGTCGTGTGGATTTCGGACCGGGATCGTATTTATGAATATGACGGAGCGGAGTGGTCCGTCGTCCGTTCCGGACTTGAGGAATGTTTCTCGATGATAACCAGCCGGGATGGGAGCATTTGGCTGGCTACCTGGAGCGGGATTCATCGGTACCATGCAGGATCATGGGGGGCCAATGCGATCGAAGAAGGCCTGCCCGATGCGTCGGCCGTGGTAATATTCCAAGACCGGACGGAGCGGATATGGGTAGGCACAACCCGTGGAATCAGTTTATTCCACCCCGAAGCCGATACAGATCCTCCTCAAACCTTCATCCTGCCCGGGAAAAACATCAAGCGAATCGGTCCCGATGGGGAAGCGCAATTCATTTTTACGGGAATGGATAAATGGAAATACACGGAATCGAATCGGCTCTTGTACTCTCATCGCATCGACACGGATGCATGGTCTCCCTTCACGGAATCGACCGTAGCCACCTATACCGGTTTGGGATCTGGAGTGCATCATTTCCAATCCCGCGCCATGGACCGCAATTGGAATATAGATCCTACCGCAGCCGTTTTTGAATTTCGCGTTCTCGCTCCATGGTACAAACAATCTCTATTTTTAGTGACAAGCGTTATCGCATCCTTGTTGATCTTGATTCTTTTCGGCATGCACATACATCATGTTTTAAGGATAGAAAGATTAGTCGGTATCCGCACGGCGGTTCTGCAGGAACAGCAGATCCGGCTGCAAACAATGGCTTCGGAATTATCCGCCACCGAGGAACGCGAACGGCGGCGTTTGGCTTCCGATCTTCATGACAGTGTAAGCCAGTCCCTGTCACTTTCCATTATGGAGCTTTCCTCGATAGCGGAAACAGAAGGCATAGAACAAATCAAGGAGCAAGTGGTGGACATCGGGCAAAGACTGGAACAGACTCTCCACGACACGCAACGAATGACCTTTGACCTGTGCCCGCCGGAATTATACCAAATCGGATTGGAAGCGGCAATTTTTGAGATCCTTGTGCAATCGCGGGAGCAGCATGGATTGGACTTTTCGTTTGAGACCGATCCGCTTTCGAGTGAAATTTCAGAAGATCTACGATATTTTCTGTTCCGTGCGGTACGGGAATTGATACTCAACATTACAAAGCATGCGAAGGCCGGTCAGGCTCAGGTGCTTTTGAAAAAACGGGATGGTATCCTTGCGATCCATGTAATCGACGATGGGATGGGCTTCGACCAATCCGTAGTAGGACAGAAATCCGGGCGGCAAGGTGGTTTTGGGCTGTTTAGCATTCAGGAACGCCTGGTGCAGCTGGGAGGTACTTTAACCATTGAATCCGGTCCCCAGGAAGGTTCGATGGTCTCCATAACGGTTCCTTTGAAAAAAACGGAAGGGATTCATCATGAAAATCCGAATCTGTCTGGCGGATGATCACGAAGTAGTCCGGAAGGGATTTCGAGCTCTCTTGGAGAAACAACCCGATTGTGAAGTCATCGGGGAAGCCACCGATGGGCAGCAGATAATCAAGATGGCGCGGGAACTGAATCCGGACGTCGTGGTGATGGATGTGAGTTTGCCGAATTTGAATGGCATCGAAGCAACGCGTCAGATCAAAGCTCAAAATCCGTCGATCAAGATCCTGGCTTTGTCCGTGCATACCCGGGGATCCGTGGCCGGTCAGGTCATTAAAGCCGGCGCCACCGCCTATCTGCCCAAGAGCAGCACCGTCAAAGAGCTTATGGAAGCCATTCACGCGGTTATGAAAAATCAGACGTATATTAGTCCCCAAATCTTGGACACAATCGTGAAATACTTCCAAGAAGAATCGGTTCACAAGGGGGTTGCGTCGGATAGACTCACACCGCGGGAACGGGAGGTGCTCACGCTCATCGTGGAAGGGAAAACCACCAAGGAAATCAGTGCGTCTCTTTTTGTGAGTGAAAAAACGGTCACGTCTCACCGTTACCAGATTATGCAAAAATTGGAGATTCATAATATTGGGGATTTGATTAAATATGCCATGCGCGAGGGATTGACATCCTTGGATGAGCAATAATCCTTTTACGGGCATTAGACCAATGCGTACCTGGTTTCATAAACAGCGTTCCGTCCTCTCCAGGCAAGCCGGATTCTCCCATCCATTTCATGGGAGGGAACGAGCGCCGGTTCTGTATCACTCACAAAGAGCCATACTGGAATGAAGTATGTCGGGATCGTTTTCGCAGCCAGGACCGAATGGAGGCGGCCTCGGATATTTTGGAATTCCCTATTCACGAGTTGGATGATCTATAATTCTCATTCGGGATTCCATAATAAAACAGCCTCAATCATTCCGAGGCTGCATAGGAAGGCAAGTATCCTTTTTCGCTCATGCATCCAAGTCATGCGGAGCATGCGGACTATCGCTCTTCCGCATGGTGATGGATCAATACCGAATGGTTCCCTCAGTCGTATACGGATACATCATAATCATGGTTTCATTTGGCACCAGTACCTCCCATATTTCATCTTCCGGATTATGCATTTGGACTCCCCCTTCACCACTCGTGATGCCTTCGAACCGTCCCGTTCCACCTGTAATGCCACCGAGAACCCCTTCATTGGTGGCAACTGTGTGAAGAAAAATTTTGTCCCCGTTTGCCGCGGCTTGCCACCCTGTCCCTGTGTTTTCACCGGTTACAAAGTTATTCACACCCGCCGTGTACGAGGTAAGCGTTCCGAGATGGGTGGCGTGCCCGCTGCCAAAGGCATACCACCGCGCATACCCTTCTCCCACATGCGATATGTCGATAAACGCGATGATGTAGCCTTCTTCTGAATACGGCCGTTCTACTTGCTTTGTCGCCCAGGCATAGCCGCCGGCCAACATTAAAATCACCAAGCCAACGATACTCAGCATCGTAACAGGTCCGTTGATTAACTTCAATGTTTTCAACATTTTCTTACTCCTTCAATCTTGCGATGTTATGGATTCCCATGGATGACGTGTTGTTCACTTTACTAATCCATAGGCATCACCCCTTTCTAATCAGCAATTTGAAACAATTTGGCAAATGGATGAATTTCTTCTCTTCTCGTTATTCGAAGCTGTGATTTCACGGCTGGTGTATTGACAGCCCTTCGGAATTGTATCCAAGGCATCCTTTATTTCCTCGTTGACCGTTCCTTCAACCAATAACCTCTGGCTTCCATTCGAAGAGCAGTTTTTTGTAAAACGCTTCTTTTCATAAACACATGGCATCACGATTTTTATGACTTTCCAGTACTGTTGAATGAATTTCGCGGCATAAACACCATCGTGCGTCATTGAGATATCCATAAATACAATATCAGGCTTTTACCGGCTTGTCATTTTGATGCCTCTATCACCATCTGCTACTTCAAAATATCTAATAAATCAGAATTTCGTTCAAGAATTTTTTAATATGGTTCGTAATGGCGTATGCTCGTCTGCCAAAAGCCTTTTAATTTCGCGCGGATTTTCACGTGGATTTTCCATGGTGGATGATACTATAGACCTAGGATTGAGGGTGGGGTATCGGATAAAAGACTGATTTGTGACTACGACAAAAATCTGGTTTCCAACTCAGGCAAACTACTGAAAAGCGGTTCATCCAGTACATGCATTCATCGCGATAAGGAAAATAGTCATCATTAAAATCCAAAAAATGAAAAAGATATTGTAATCACCAATAAATGTCTATCCGGCAAGTGTGTACCCGCTGGAGAAGAAGGCATTCCATCCACTCGAATAAATTCGGGCGGTCACCAAGGTTCGCAACTACAATAATTCCCTCACCCTGGCCCACTCCCGGGAGGAGAGGAGAACAGGGAATTGATTACCCTGGCCAACCCGATTGAACAGCAGCCGGATAGGATTAAAAAAATACGCTCTTGTCGAATGGACCTACAATATGATGTCAGGATAATTACGTTCGAATTGGTAAAACCTCGACTGCTGTAAATCCGTATTCTGAAGGGAACTCCAAACTACTTAGCGATTCAAAAACCCTAATTCAAGCTCCCCTTTCAAGGGGCCGTGGCAAAACAAACTAGGATTTTAATCTTAGGTACTTCAGCTGACCAAAACCCGACCCTCAACCACCCATTACCACCCGGAACTCCATACGGTATAGTGGATTCGTTCCTCATGCGGTCTAATACGCGGAAGGGATAAGATCAAAAACGGGAGAGGTAAAACCATGATGAAGAGGCGTGATTTTTTGAAGACGCTTCCCGCGCTGGCGGGGGGACTGGCGTTGTTACCGGCGGCCGGCGCGGCGGGAATCGACACCGTCTCGGCGGCGAAACTGCCCCGGTGGCGGGGATACAATCTGCTGGAGAAATTCACTCTACGGCAGAACAGCCCGTACATGGAACGCGATTTCGAATGGGCCAAGAGTTGGGGTTTCGATTTTTTCCGGTTGCCGACGGATTACCGCTGCTGGACGGATTCCAAAGATCCCTACAAGTTGGATGAGGCCATTCTCAAGCATATCGATCAGGCGGTGGAATGGGGCAAGCAATACGGCATCCACATCAACTTGAACCTGCACCGCGGGCCGGGCTATTGCGTGAATCCCCCCGCCGAGCCGCTCGACCTGTGGACCTCGGAAGAGGCGCTGAAGCAGTTCTGTTTTCAGTGGAAGAGTTTCGCGGAGCGGTACAAGGGCATTCCCAATACCCAGGTGAGTTTCGACCTGCTTAACGAACCGCCCCAAATCGAGGAAGCGGCGTACACACCGGTGGTGCGGGCGGCGGTGGAAGCGATCCGCTCGGCCGATCCGGATCGGCTGGCCATCATCGACGGATTGCAATGGGGCCGCGTGCCGGTGATGTCACTAGCGGATTTGGGAATCGCGCAAAGCACGCGCGGATACGATCCGATGCGGATCAGCCATCACCGGGCATCGTGGATCAACGGTTCGGATCAATGGCCGGAACCCACATGGCCGCTGAAGGAAGGCGATAAGGTTTGGGACAAGGAGCGGTTGAAGGAAGAAAGAATCCAACCGTGGAAAGCCTTGGAAGCCCAGGGCGTGGGCGTGCACGTGGGCGAATGGGGCGCGTACAGCCGCGTGCCTTACAACGTGGCGCTGGCCTGGATGGCCGATTGCCTCTCCCTCTGGCGCGAGGCGGGCTGGGGCTGGGCGCTGTGGAACCTGCGGGGGAGTTTCGGCATCGTGGACAGCCGCCGGGAAGGCGCGAAATACGAGGAATTCCAGGGCCATCAGCTCGACCGCGCCATGCTGGAATTGCTGCAAAAAGACGGCCAGGCGTGAGGGATGAACCTTCTTTCCCCCTTCCCCGGGAGGCGGAGATTTCATCAGAAGCATTAACAGGATTCAACGGCATGTGGATAATTGGTAACCAATCGCAAGAGCATGTCCCCTCTACCACAGGGGAGAGGGCTAGGGTGAGGGAAAGCTTGGATACACACGAGTCCGCTGATTCCACTTCCTCACCCACTTTGGTTTAATCACCGCGCCTTTGTAGGGGCACGTTGCAACGTGCCCCTACAGAAAAACGGATCTGGATCCCCGCTTTCGCGGGGATGACATCCTGGTAACATTTGCGGTCAACGATCAGTTCAACGGAAGATTGATTTGAGTGGGAAGAATTTCCAATCCAACCTAGGAGGAATAGCATGAATATCACAAATCGGAAAGCATGGCGGTTCGGCCTCGTCGTGCTCGGCGTGGCCGGGATGCTGGGCGCGGCCCTGACCGGGGCCGCGGCGGAGGAGAAGGTGATCCGGCTGGGCATGGTGGGGCTGGACACGTCGCACGTGGTGGCTTTCACCCAGATGCTCAACGATCCCAAGAACGGCGAGCACGTACCGGGCGCGAAAGTGGTGGCGGGATTCAAGGGTGGCAGCCCGGACATCGAATCCAGCATCAGCCGGGTGGATGAATACACGAACGAGCTGAAAGAGAAGTGGGGAGTCAAAATATATGACTCCATCTCCGAGTTGTGCAAGCACGTGGACGGCGTGTTGATCGAGAGCGTGGACGGCCGTCCCCACCTCGAACAGGTGAAGCCGGTGATCGAGGCCGGGCTGCCTTTCTTCATCGACAAGCCGGTAGGCGGAACCTACGAGGACGTGTTGGAAATCGCACGGCTCGCCAAGAAAGCGGGCGTTCCCTGGTTCGGCGGATCGAGCCTGCGCTGGTGGAGCGGCATGCGCGAGGGGATCGATCCCGCCAAGGTGGGCAAGATCCTGGGCTGCGACGCGTTTTCACCTTGCAGCCTGGAACCGCATCATCCCGATCTCTACTGGTATGGCGTTCATGGGGTGGAGATTCTCTACGCGGCCATGGGACCGGGGTGCAAGCAGGTGACGCGCATCTCGACGCCCGGCACGGACGTAGTGGTGGGCGTTTGGGCGGATGGCCGGATCGGCACGTTCCGGGGCACCCGCGAGGGCGTGCACAACTACGGCGCGCGGATCTTCGGCGACAAGGGCAACTCGACCGTGGAGGGGCACAGCTACAAGGGCCTGGTCGAGCAGATCGTCAAGTTCTTCCAGACGAAGCAATCTCCCTTGGACGCGAATGAGATCGTGGAGATGTACGCCTTCATGCAAATGGCGGACGTGAGCAAGGAACAGGGCGGCAAGGCGGTGGCGTTGCCGGAGTTCTCGCTGGAGTAAGAAAACCGTCCGCTTCGCAGTAACGATGACAGCCAAGAGATGGGCCGCGTGGTAATGCGGCCCATCTTTTTTAAGGTTCATTCGATAAGTGCGTACTTTTTTCAAGCATGTCCGGCTGCTGTTCAATCGGATTGGCCGGGGTAATCAATCTCCTGATCCCCTCTCCCCTGGGAGAGGGCCAGGGTGAGGGAATTATTGTAGGGGCGGACCTGGGTGTCCGCCCGAATTCCATCGAGTGGATGGAATGCCTTCTTCTCCAGTGGGTACGCACTTGCCGGATGAACCTTTTTTAACTTGGGATTGACTATCACCTTAAAATGGCGGGCCGTCTGACCGTGGAAGCAGCGCAGGGCACGCTCAGACGGTGATTACTTGGTGTATGTCGAGGCTGTTGGTAATTTGCATTGTAAAGTTCGATTCCTGAATTACAGGAGGTTGTATTTTGTCTCAACGGATTCCTTATCATCAAGTGGCCCCCGAGGCCGTCCAGGCGCTGCGGGGCGTAGTGCCGTACATCCAGTCCTGTTCCATCGAAGCCGCGCTGCGGCACATGGTGGAGTTGCGGGTTTCGCAGATCAACGGCTGCGTGTTCTGCGTGACGATGCACACACGGGAAGCGCACGAGGCGGGAGTCAATCAATCCAAGTTGGACTGTCTGCCGGTGTGGCGGGAAGCCCCGTATTACGATCCAAGGGAACGGGCCGCGCTGGCCTGGGCCGAATCGGTGACGCTGATTTCGCAAACGGGGGTTCCCGATGAGGCGTACGAGGAAGCCCGGCGGCATTTTTCCGAAAAAGAATTGGTGGACCTGACGTTGATCGTGAGCATGATGAACCTCTGGAACCGGATGGCGGTCAGTTTCCGGTTGCCCCCTTCCACTCGGCCATAACCCGGCCCTCCGTGGTTCCACCCGTCAAACCAATACCCTCATTTCTGGACCCCCTCTCCACCTGCCGGTTGGATTTTGGAGAGGCGGTTCACCATGCCCGCCGGTACCATTTGCGTGTAAAATGTTTTCCCGTATCATTCGAATGATCTTTCCCGGATGAGCCTTTTCTATCCTTCATCCTTCATTTGAAAGGCGAACCCGATGACCACCCAAATCGTGCCGGGGGGCTGGTTCCTGCCCGTTATTATGCTGATCCTGTCCTGTTTTCTTTCCTCGCCGTTTGCCTCCGATCCTCCAGCCTCCCCCGCTTTCCATCCCCTTCAAGTACCGGTTGACATCCCCAAGACCAAATGGGATCTGTGGAAAAACGGCACCACTCTCCGCGGGGCGAATATCTACCAGCGCCGTGTCTTTCCCTCGTTGGACGGGCTGGAATTTCTCGGCCCCGGTCCCATGGGGCCGCCCTACACTCAGGAGGATCTCAACGAATTGGCGGCGTGGGGCGCTAATTACGTCAATATTTCCTATTCGGGTCTTTTCCGCGTGGATCCGCCGTATGACGTGGATCCCGGCGTTCAAAAAAACCTGGATGACTTATTGGAAAAAATCGTGAAGGCGGACCTGTTCGCGGTGCTGAGTTTCCGCAGCGGCCCCGGCCGCAGCGACTTGGCGTTGTTCTATTGGGATAGCCTGGACAAGCGCTATTTCAACGACAAGGTATGGAACTCTCCGGCGGCGCAGGACGCGTGGGTGCAGATGTGGCGTTATACCGCCGCGCGCTACCGGAACCATCCCGTGATCGTGGGATACGACCTGATGGTCGAGCCGAATTCCAACCAGACGGGGAGCGATTATTTCACGGACCGCCTGGATATTTGGGATCCCGCCGAGTTTTATTCCCGTTACCAAGGAACCTTGTATGATTGGAACCAGCTCCATCCCCGCATCGTGGCGGCGATCCGGGAAGTGGATCCGGACACGCCGGTCCTGATCGGCGGCAACTCCTACAGCAGCGTTTCCTGGCTCCCCTATGTCACCCCGGTGAACGATCCCCACGTGGTATGTACGGTGCACCAATACGAACCGTTCGACAGTTACACGCACAAGGATTGGCGGGCCGCCGATTTCGCCCAGGCGGTATATCCCGGCCGGGTCGATTTGAATGGCGACGGGACCCGGGACAATTTCAACCGCGCCTGGCTGAACGCCCAACTGCGGCCCGTGGACACGTTTATCACCCAAAACCACGCGCCGGTCGCGGTCAACGAATTCGGCGTCATGCGTTGGGAAAACAACGCCGGCCAATATCTACGCGACCAGATGGAATTGTTCGAGCAGCGCGGCATGAATCACGCCCTCTGGCTGTGGGAGTCCTCCTGGCCGCCCTACGCCACGGTCGATGAATTCAACTTCCGCCATGGGCCCGATCCGCGAAATCACGCCGAAGTCCCCGCCAGCGATCTCATCACGGCCATCCGGGAAGCCTGGGCGCGCAACCAAATCCGCCCCTCGCGGATGAATCCCGCCACGGGCGTGCTGGATTTTGCCCTCTATCACTGACGGGGCATTCCCACTTCTGGCTGATCCCTCAGACGCCCGGCCTGCCCGCGCCCGTCTTCAAGTCCTTGTTTTTTTGATGCCGGGAATTCCATCGTCTTTGTCTCTCGGGTGGTCCGGCAAGACGGCAAAATGACGATGAAATGACGGCAACCGGTGGATGATTCGGCGGCGGCCGCGCGGGTATGCTCTAAGCCGAATGATCCGGGATATCCAGCCTCCAGGCATAGTTGGATCAATTCAGGGGGATTCATCATGAGAGGGAACTTATCTCGTTTTGGACTGATCGGGCAAAGCCCGGCGATGATTCAGCTGGGGGAATGGGTGTATCAGGCGGCCCCCCATTGGGACACCATCCTGATCACGGGAGAGCGGGGCACGGGCAAGGAACTGCTGGCGCGGGCTCTTCACCAACTGGGGCCCACGCGGGGCGCGGAACCGGTGGTGGTCGATTGCGCCGCGCTGCATCCGGCTACGATCGAATCGGCCCTGTTCGGGCACGAGCGGGGCGCGTTTACAGGGGCTTCGCGCCAGCGGACCGGATTTTTGGAGCTGGCTCATGAACGCAGTTTGTTTTTGGATGAGATCAGTTCGTTACCCCTCGAGCTCCAGGGGCGTTTGTTCCAGAAACCGCAACAAACG
>JAKPRU010001234.1 GCA_029557025.1 Candidatus Omnitrophota bacterium
CATGTTCCGTCACCACTCGCTCACGTCCCGTCCCCCCACCGTTCCACAGTGGAACCAGTGAACACCCGCTCCAATTAGATGGAATATCGATCCCGGCCAGGTCCAGCATCGTCGGCGCAATGTCGATATTTTCGCACAACACCGCAATTCTCTTCCCCGCTGGAACATGCCCCCCCCAGTAAAAAATCAGCGGGACATGCGCATTCTGCTCATACACCGAAACATGATCGCAATGAATCCCATGTTCACCCAGGCTCTCGCCATGATCCGCCGCGATCACAATTAGCGTGTTTTGCGCAACACCCAGGTCCTCCAGAAGCGTGACAATCTTGCCGACTTGTGCGTCCACATACGCCACCGCACCGTCATAACGATCCGAATAATAATCCTGGTTCAGATAAGCAAAATCCTGATCGTCACGATTTGGAAACACCGACCGCTCCAGCAACGGCGGATACTCTCCCTCCGGATCGACAAATCGATCCCGATACGGCGGCGGAGGATCATAAGGTACATGGCAATCATACAGATGGATCCACAAAAAGAACCGACGCCCGTGGTTTTCGCCAAGCCACCGCGTCGCCGCGCTGATCGCATATTCCCCCTCTATAGCCGCTTTCGCCCCTTCCCGAAACGTTCGAAATCCCTGTCCTAAGCCCGTCCAGGCATCCCGCATAAAATTGACCGAAAGAAATGCCCCGGTCGAATACCCCGCCCCGCGAAAACACTCCGCAACCGTCAAAAATGATCCCGGCAGCGGATTTGAGGTCTGGTTATAGATATTGAACTCTTTCAGATATCTCGATGTCATAATCGATATGTGAGATGGAACCGTTGTTGTGGATTGCGAGTATGCGTCGGTGAACAGCACACCCTTCTTTGCCAGGCGATCGATCACAGGGCTTGTCTCGCGTGCATATCCATAACAGGACAGACGATCCGCCCTCAGTGTGTCCAGGGTGAATAAAACCGCGTTCGGGCCGACATTCGGCTTCCGTGTAACCTCCGCTTTCCAGCCGATCGCCGGCATTTCCCAGTAGCAGAAATCGGCACGGTCCGTTCCCACCGGATCCGTTTCAAAGATCAGGCGTACTTTCTCCCCCGCTTGAACAGGAAGCCAAACCTTCTCTCGCCGAACTTCCCCAGCAGCCGCCTTCCCGTTGGCCCGGTAATCCGCTGAACAAGGCGTCTCCTCACCGTCCCTCCCCTCAAGATCGGGGGAGGTCAGGTGGGGGTTGACCGGATCCCCCGAACATTCCGGGAGGTCAGGTGGCGGTTGATTCGATAGCAGACACTTCCCGCCATCTGTTGACCCGCATGTTTCACATTTCCCTTCCTCAGAACGCGCATTGGAATGGATTTCCGCTGTCGCTTGAAAAACACATACTCCGCTCCCTGTCTCTTCCGTTGCACACCAGATCCGAAACGCCGCCCCGTCCGAACCCTTCTCGTAGGCCTTCGGCGAAAGATACCAGCCGAACCGCACGTATGCTTCTTCTCCAACCTGGAATTCCGGAAATCCGATTTTTGCCGGCGCGTTCGCCATAAGAGACCAGCGACGTTTTCCGTAGGCAGGCCCGTATGTCGCTTTTACAGATGAAGGATACCGCGCGGACACCCACACCTCATTCGCACCAGAACCCGTTCCTGTCTGATTGCCCTCGTTCCCCGCATCTTCCCCCTCCCCCAACAGATACATCAGAAGGTGTTCCTCAGGAATCCGGACCTCCCCCCTCCCCCCA
>JAKPRU010001240.1 GCA_029557025.1 Candidatus Omnitrophota bacterium
GCGCCACAAGGATTACCGACAAGCCAAGCTGGAGGTGCAGTTCGATCGCAAGTCGGAAGACTTCGAATCGGGCGAGAACAACCACAACCATATCGCCCGCGGAACGGTTTGGCACAACGTGTTCGAGGCGGAAACCGCAGGCCTGTTCGCGAATATCGGGCCTGAACTGCGCTTCAAGGTGGTTTGTTCCGAGCGCGCCGGACATCTCGACGAGGAAATCCCTTACGGGTTCGTGGTGAGCTTCGAAACCGCCGAAGAGATCCCAATCTACGAGGAAATTCGGGAACGGCTGCGTTTGACCATTCCGGCTCGCGTCAGGGTTTGACCAAACTCGGTTGGAGGCAGGTTTGTTCCGGGTGAGGCAACGGCCCTCTTCCGTTTGAGAACGATCGATTCAGGATCGAACGAACCCCTCAAGCAGCGCTAGCCACTCCGCGAAATGCGGACACTCGCTTCGCAGTTTCTCCAGACCGATTCGTTTTACCGCGTTCACGCCGTGGCTGGTCTTCCCGAAGTCCGGCCGCAAGGCGAGGATTCGTTTGGAAGGTGCGGTTTCCCTGCCTTGGTTGATGTCCTCGGGTGTTGGAAATTGTCGACGGATACGATCCAGCTCGACAGCCAGTCCTTCGGTGTCCATCGCCGCTTCCAGAGCGCTGGATTCCACGAACAGGAAGGCTTCGAACTCGTGGAGAGCCAGATGGACCTTCAAATTCGATGGAGATCCCAAATCCTTCCAAATCGCGTCCTCGACATGCCGGGCCTTGGTGTCCGCATTCCCTTTGGCTGGAACAGTGGCCAATCCAGGGGTCTCGGCGGGAAGTCCGTAGAAATCGATCAGAGTGGTCACCAAGGCGGATCGATCGTTCAGCAATCGCCGGATCGCGTCGGGGATCTGGGCGTAGTTCAAGATCCCGCCCTTGAAGTCCTTCCCTCTCAGAACCCGCTTGGTCGGGATCACCGTCGGGCGGATTGAAGCTGCCGGATTGATCGCCAGCAGGTG
>JAKPRU010000011.1 GCA_029557025.1 Candidatus Omnitrophota bacterium
TCCGGCCTTTTTCAATTCCTGAAGAATCTGCACCAGGAACGGGTGCGGAATGTCCTGGTTGTGAGCAATCGCATCAATCGTAAGGACCTCATCCGATTCGTACTTCTTGGCCAATTCATAAATAGCCAGCAGCGCATATTCACCTTTTGCAGACACACGCATCGTCTTGTTTCCGAATCCGATGTTTATGATCTTTTTGATAAACTTACCCCCGGTTTCGCAAAGCGTCAATGGGAAAGAATGGGAATCAATTTCGCCCGACCTGAGCTCTGTCCGAATCCTGGGATTGCCAAATGTCCGTTCTAATCCCATAATATCTGCAAGTTCGCAATTGTGGCGATCTATGTTATGCCGTCGGCGGCGGATGCGGATGACGGTGTGAACAGCGCAAGGTTCTTTTACTTTCTCACTGACTCCGCGCCGTCCGCTCTGTTCATATAGAAACCTATTATGTTCCGCAACATCGGTTCCATATCGGAGGATCTTACATCCGGATTGGAGGCCCTCCGCAAACACATCGAGTCCGCCGACTCGACGGATGACCGTACCTGTCCGCTGTGTGATGGTTACGGCAATATCATCGATGAGAAGGGCGCTCGCCCGTGCCGTTGTGTGCTGAGCCTTCGTCATAGAGAGTTGCTGACCAGCGCCCGCATCCCTCCCCACTATCGCAAAAAAGATCTGGATAACTTCCAAGCATATAATCCTCAATTAAAAGCGTGCCTGGTTACCGCGAGGGAATACGTTCAAAACTATTCTCCCGACAACAACCGGGGACTGTATCTCTATGGCGGACCCGGACTCGGAAAGACCCATCTTGCCGTCGCCATTCTGAAAGGACTTCTCCTTCGGGGATTCGACGGCGTTTTCTATAACCTCACAGATCTCTTTGATCAGCTGCGCACCTCCATCGCCGATGATACCGGGGGAATCGGCGATCTCATGCGGGATCTGGACCGAGACATCCTGGTTCTCGATGATGTGACCATTCCGAAACAAACCGCCTGGGTCAGCGACAGGCTGTATGCATTCGTCAATTCCCGTTACCAGAACAACAAGACCCTGATTATCACAACCAACCTGGACCCCAAGGAACTCACGCTTCGCCTCGGGGATGTGTTTGCCTCCCGCATTTGCGCCATGTGCCGCCAGATCGAACTGAAAGGCGATGATTACCGCGCGCGGATGGAACGCTCCGGCAAATCCACCTGGCCCTGACCTCTCACCAGTCTGTTCTTTCCCCATCTCTTTATTGGTGTTACCTGTCCCATTCGTCCTATTCTTCTTTCTTCCTCTCTCTGGATTCACCCTTTCAAACCGGCTACACTCGCACCGCAATGAAAGCAATTTACCTGGATCACAATGCTGCCACCCCACTCGATCCTCGCGTCCTGGATGCGATGATGCCCTACCTGCGAGAGGAGTATGGTAATCCGTCCTGCCGATACGGTCCCGGGGTCAATGCCGCCTATGCTGTCGAACGGGCACGTCTTCAGGTCGCGAAACTGCTCGGCGCAAAACCGGGGGAAATTATCTTCACCAGCGGCGGCACGGAATCCAACAACCTTGCTCTCCGAGGCGCTGTGCGATCGATGGGCCGGAAGCATATCGTTACCACGTCCGTTGAGCATCCCGCTGTCTTGAATACCTGCAAAGACCTGGAACATTATGAGAACTGTACCCTCAGCATCCTGCCGGTCGATGCCGAAGGGCGAATCGCTCCTCACAAAGTCATCCGGGCCGTTACCGCTCGGACTGCCGTGGTCAGCGTGATGACCGCCAACAATGAAATTGGTACGATCCAGCCCATCGTCGAAATCGGATCTCTCTTACAAAAAGAGGATGTCCTTTTTCACACCGATGCCGTTCAGGCATTCGGGCGCATCCCGCTGAACGTGGTGAACCTGCATGTGGACCTGTTGTCTCTGTCCGGGCACAAGATATTCGGTCCCAAGGGGATCGGCGCGCTGTATATCCGCGAAGGAGTTTCTTTTCGACCTCAAATCACCGGCGGGCAACAGGAATTCGGCTTGCGCGGCGGAACCCCCAATGTGCCCGCAATTGCCGGATTGGGCATGGCGGCGGAACTGGCGCGGCTTGAAATGGATAACCGCTCGGCCAGGATCACCTCGCTCGCTGAACGGCTCCGGGACCGCCTGCTCAGTGATATCCCCGGCCTTCTCATCAATAGCCCGCCTCGGGATTGCCTGCCGGGAACGTTGAACATCTCCATCCCTGGAGTCTCCGCGCCCCGCTTGGTCGAAAGTCTGGATCGCGAGGGAATCTGTGTGTCCAGCGGATGTGCCTGTTCCGAGGGCAAACAGGGACCATCGCAGGTTGTCCTGGCTGTCACCGGCGACCCTGACCGGGCTATGTCTTGCATTCGGTTCTCCATCGGACCCGAAAACACAATGGACGAAATCAACCACGTCGCCCTCACTCTCCCAAAGATCCTTTCCCGCCCAACACCCTGAAATACTCTCTGTCTTCTTTTACATTCATTCCTTCCATTTTATCTTCCCTATTCTTTTAATCTTTAATTCTCAATTCTCTTCCTGCCGGCTTCCTATCGCGGTAAACTATAGTATGGTAAATATGAATGGGTCGTATTTTTCGGGCTTGCGTCCCAGCGGGAACAAGTCCCGCAAAGAAGGAGTCCTACAATGATTCAACCTCCCGGGCCGTGGGAACTGATGGTAATTCTCCTTATCGTGATGGTGGTTTTCGGCGCGAAACGTCTCCCTGAAATCGGCAAGGGTCTGGGCAAGGGTATCCGGGAGTTTAAGAAATCCTTGCGCGAGATCTCCGAAGACGAAAAAGACGAGAACTCCCAGATCGAAGAACCGAAGTAATTCTCCGGCAATTTAACGTGCAGATATGCAGCCGCCTCCCATCTCGGCGAGGCGGTTGTTTCTTTGTATTGGGGTTCTTCGACGACCTCCCCCCGCTCTTCCCCTCTCTACCCTTGGAAAGGGGGGCCGGGGGGTGAGGACACCCCCCTCCCATCCTCTTGCCACTCTCCGGCCTATGTATGAGAATACTCCGTCACCCCATCTCGACCTGGAGAAACTCTCATGGCCTCTCTTCTGCATTTGATTTCCTGCGCCGCTCTCTGCTTTACCGCAGGCGTTCTCTGTGTCCAGGCCACGGACCTGGAGAATATCGACCCCGAAATGCTGTTTCAATATCAATGGGACCTTGTTCAGAAAGCGGATAACGCACGTCGGGAGAAACTCGCTCAAATCCGAACCGTTCCGCAGTGGGAGGCACGGAAGCAATATGTCCGGGAAAAAATCACGGAAATGATCGGCGCATTCCCGGAACGGACACCCCTCAACGCGCGCGTCGTGGGGCGGCTTGACCATAAGGATTATCGGGTCGAAATGGTAATATACGAAAGCCGACCGAATTTCTACGTGACCGCCAACTTGTATCTCCCAAAAAACCATCCGTTTCCCGCCCCTGCCGTTCTGTTCGCCTGCGGACATTGGCCTGATGGTAAGGCCGCCGGGGATTACCAGCGCTGCTGCATCGGCCTCGCAAAAAAAGGATATGTCGTTCTCAGTTTCGATCCGCTGGGGCAGGGGGAACGGTTCCAGCATTGGGAGATTGACTTGCAGCAGTCTCCCACAGGCCCTGCCGTTTTCGAACACTCAAAACTCGGAAATGTTTGCATCCTTCTGGGATTCAACCTCGCCAACTATTTCATCTGGGATGGGATGCGCAGCCTGGATTATCTGTTGTCCCGCCCGGAGGTGGACCCGACACGAATCGGCGGCGCAGGCAATTCCGGAGGCGGCACACAGACTACCTATATCGCCTCTCTGGATAACCGTGTCACCGTCGCAGTCCCCGATTGCTATATCACCACGCTGAAACACCGAATCGAAACCCGCCAGGGGGCGGATGATGAACAGAACTTCAATCCCTGTTTCGTCTATGGCATCGACCACTTCGATCTGCTGAGCCTGCGCGCTCCGAAACCGATTCAGATCAATGCCGCCATTGAGGATTTCTTCCCGTTGGCGGGCGCTCGACAGACCGCCCAGGACCTGAAAAATCTCTATGGATTCTATAATGCCGCCGAACGGGTGAACATTGTCGAACTCCCCGGTCCTCATGCGTACGACAAGCCGCATCGTGAGGCGACTTATGCCTGGATGAACCGCTGGCTCGGAAATGAAGCCGCCGGAGATACCGAACCCGAAATGGAAATCGACCTCAAAGAGCTGCTGCAGTGCACCGTAAGCGGCCAAGTGGTGGAATCCCTGGGTGGCGAGACCGTTTATACTCTTAATAAGACTTTCTATCGGAAACACGGATATAACCGCCCTGTTCCATCTTCATCACTCGAATTGGAAAAATGGCTCGACAACCTTCGTGCGGATGTCCGCAAACTGCTTGCCCTCCCCGCCGCAACCGGCACACCGCGTCTGTACCGCTCGGAACCTTCAACAATCGACCTCGGCACACAGATCCGCCTGGTCTTCGAAAGCGAGCCGGGCATTGCGGTCCCCGGATGGCTGCTGTTGCCTGAGAAACCTTCGAAGGGAATTGAAATCCTGCTTTTCGAGGACGGCAAAGATGCCCATCTCAACGATGAGTATGTGCGGAAATCCTTGGCAGACGGTACTGCGATATACCTGATCGACCCGCGAGGCATGGGGGAAACTATGTCCAAATTCGGCGATGCCGAGAAATACTACGACTACTTCCGGGAAGAACAGAACCTGGCGTACACCGCGTTCATGTTGGGGAGGCCCTTGCTGGGTGAGCGCGTGTGGGATGTCCTGCAAGCAGTCGAGGTCGCCGCAACATTACCGGAGCGGGACGGCGGACGGATCCGCCTGCAAGGGCAGGGAAGCGCCGCGCTTCTGGCTCTGTTCGCCGGTGCATTGGATGAACGAATCCACCGAACCGTCTGCTGCAATATGCTCGTTTCCTATGAATCCCTCGTAATGAATAAGTATTTCCGCTGGCATTCCTCATGCCTGATCCCGGGCGTCTTGCGCTCGTTCGACCTGCCCCTGGTCGCCGCGCTTGTCGCTCCACGCATACTGTCCTTGTATGACACCGTGGATGAAATGAAACAGGTAATGCCTCCCACCAGAGTGCGTGAGATCTATCAGCCTGCCGAGGCCGTCTACCGTATGCGCGGCGACATCCGCGCCTTCAATATACACGGTCCCGAAATGTAGATCTGATCCACACTTATCCGCCCCATTGCTTTTTTTCAATTCTTAATTTTCAATTCGTAATTCGTAATTCTCCCTTGACACTCCCTCCTCCCATCGCTATATTTTCTCTAATGATGAACGCGATCACTTTTCTTCCCAACGGTATGGTTCTCGGCGTCGCTCTTGTCGTCGTAGTAGCGATACATACCCCCATGGCCGTGGGGAGGTAGAGCTCGAACCAAAAAAAGAATCCCCGAAGGCCGTGGGCGGCGAAAGCGCTCACGGCCTTTTCCTTTTCGGGAGACTGCCTATCTCACGCAGGGATTGGAGGTATACCATGGCCGGCAAGCCGCAAGATAAAACGGAACCCGCCGCGCCGCCCGCCATCTCGAACGAACCACGGGCCACGCTCGGCGCCCAGATTGTCATTGACGCCCTCGAACAGGAGGGAACCGAAGTCGCATTCGGATTCCCGGGTGGCGCCATCATTGATGTGTTCGACATGCTCAACCGATCCGAGAAAATCCGCTTCGTTCTCGTTCGGCATGAGCAGGGGGCCATGCACATGGCCGAGGGCTATGCCCGGTCCACAGGCAAGGTCGGCGTTGTCCTTGTCACCTCCGGCCCCGGTGCAACAAACACCGTCACCGGACTCGCCGATGCCTATATGGATTCCATTCCTCTCGTGGTGATCTCCGGACAGGTCCCCACGCCGCTCATCGGCAATGATGCTTTCCAGGAGGCCGATGTCGTCGGAATTACACGTCCTGTCACCAAACACAACTATCTCGTCAAAAACATCCGGGAACTGCCTCAGATTCTCCGGAATGCCTTCCATATCGCCCGGACCGGCAGACCCGGCCCCGTCCTTGTGGATATCCCCAAGGATATCCAGAAAGCCACATTGGAACACTATGTCTACCCCGATGAACCCCTCCTGCCTGGATACCATGTCCGGACCTCCGCACCCATCGAGAAGGCCAAACAGGCCTGGGATCTCATCAAGCATTCCAAGCGTCCCCTGATCTACGCGGGGGGCGGC
>JAKPRU010000034.1 GCA_029557025.1 Candidatus Omnitrophota bacterium
TCCCTCTTTCATCGCCTCGTCCACATTGGGAATCCCCGGCCCCCGGTCTCGCGACAGGATGGTGATATCCTGATCGGAGAGAAAAGCCTCCAGAATGCCGCCCATGCTATGAAGAATCACATTCACCTCGGCTTCATAAGCGGCGATAGCGGCACGTCGGGCGACATCCGGCGAGACTCCGCGCTTTTTCACGGCTTTTTTGACCAAGCCGGCAAATGTTCCGGCTGCGTCCAGGTCCATCGGCTCGACCCGGATTTCAATTCGTTCGATCCCGGGTCTCTCTTGCGTGGCGGACATGGAACGGGCCATGAGATCGGCTTCGCGTTGTTCTGCTGCCCTGGCCTCCTCATTGAGACGCAGCATGACCGCGCGGGTGACATCGTTGTTGGTCAACATACCCACGAGCCGGTCCTCGGCATTCAGGACGGGCAATCGGCCGAATCCTCTCTTCTGAAGTTCCTTTACGGCCTGAATGAGCGGGATTTTTTCGCGGACGGTGTAGACCTTTTCGGTCATCCATTTACCGACGGGGGCATGAATATCATTTGCAACGAGGGCCTCGATCACATCCTGAATGCTGACAAGACCGACAAGTTTGTCGCCATCGATGACGATGGGGATTCCGGAAATGCGGTGGTCACGCATGGCGATCTGAGCATCCAGCATGGTGGCCTCCGGCCCCAGGACAATCAGGTTCTTCGACATGGCGTCACGAACCCGCAGGTCGTACAGGGCCTCATGGAACGGCGTGTAGGTAACGGGATCGATGCGCGTACGCATGGTTATGTATGGGCCGTGCCCTCTTTGGTTCGCTTTTCGTCGATCAACGGCGCCAGGGCGACACAGGACTCAAACAGCTGCATGGAACATCGCCATACGGGGATTCGACTTTTGCGCGCCGCCTCCAGGGTGGCTTCCGGCGGAGTTTTGCCTCGGACAATCACGACGCCGAGCGCATCGGTAGCTTCGGCCACCCGAATCACTTGGGGGGTAACGAGGCCGGTGAGAATCACGAAATCGCGTTTCTTCGTGGCCAGAATATCCGAAAGCAGGTCCGCCGCGCAGACATCATGCACCGAACTGGGATGGCCCGGCTCGGGGGCCACCAGCGGCTCCGCGTTCAACAGCCGAATGATCTCTTGAAGTTCCATCGCCCTATCAACTCTGAAAAAACCATCGCGGTTTAACAAAGCGATGATTTTATCTTTTCACTTTCTGCGTTCAAACTGCTCGATTCGTGCAAAAGCGCAACCTTCATTTCATTCCGAAGTTCAAGGAAGAAAATCGCCGGCCCGGCGCTGGAGACTCCTGAAATCCCGCACCTCACACCGCAAGCCGCTCAGAAACATATAGTTGAGAACTCGGATATTCCGATCGAGATCTCGGCCATTTCCTAGAGGTTTTACCCAATCGACAGGCAGTATGCAAGAAATGCCAGGAAAAACAATAGCCTGCAAGGATTCTGCCACATGTTATTCTGCCCATATATTTGTTTCCCGCTATGGACTCTGCTTTGTTGCCGCCCGCGCATTTTTGACCATGGTGATGGTGTTTCCGGAGTCATTGAATGTAACTTCATCCATGAATGTCTTAATCAAGAGAAGCCCCCGTCCGTAACTCCCGAGGTTATCGACATTGGAGAAATCGTTCGGCAGAGATCGATGGTCGAATCCTTTGCCCTCATCCTGAACAATAAACTTTGCGCGTTTGCGGTCGATTTGACTTTTTACGATGACTTTTCTGGAACAGAAGGGGGGCATCAAACACCGGTTTCGGACTTCCTCATCATACCGGACGAGATCAGTTAAGGTGTTTCCTTTCATCTCGGAGGAGATTTCAAGATTTCCATGCACGACCGCATTCACCAAAGCCTCATCGAGAGCAAGGCGGATGTTTTTCAGTTCGGCATGGGAGGAGATTCCCAGGACAACGAGTCGTGCAGTCAGAAAATCAATCAACGGCAAGGCATAGCGCAGACTGCTGGGAAGAATGAAACAATGTTGCTCTTCCTCGAAGAACTGGAACAGTTCCTCGCCGAGACGTTCGCGCTGACGCATGGAAAGAATCTTTTCGGCGATTGACGCGACATTTTCGACATCATTGGGTTTCAGGAGAAAGTTGGAGGCGCCGAGGCGAAGAGCCTGGATGACATCCTCTTTGCTGCCGTACCCGGTGAGAATAACAACGGGCGTTTCCGGGACGATTTTTTTCAATTCCGCCAGGAGGCGCAGGCCGCCCATTCCGGGCATCCGCAGGTCGGTAAACACGAGGTCTACCTCTCTCTCCGAGCAGATCTGCAAAGCGGTTTCGCCATCGCCCGCACTCAACAATTCATAGTTATGATTCTCGGAGAGGAGCTCCATAAGGAGGTCGCAAATCACCCTCTCATCATCGACGACGAGGATGGTTCCCTCACTGCACTCTGTGCCCGGGTGCAACACGGAATCGGAAAAGGAATCGGCGGGTGGGTGAGTCATTTGAGTTGTCTGTCGAACGAAGTCTGTTTCTCGAGAATAGAGGAGAGATATGAATAAATCGCCATATCGTATTCCGCCGTATGCCGAAACGCCTCCACGGCCAGACGACGGCGAGTTGTCAAGCTCAACGTGGCATCGTGTTCTCGCATTTCGGCCAGGATGGGTTCATATTCGGCCGGATTCACAAGAACGGCCACGCCTTCATGGTTTTTCGCGGCGCTGCGGATCATAGTCGGACCACCGATATCGATATTCTCAATCGCCTCCTCCAGG
This sequence comes from Candidatus Omnitrophota bacterium, assembly GCA_029557025.1. Classification (GTDB taxonomy): domain Bacteria; phylum Hinthialibacterota; class Hinthialibacteria; order Hinthialibacterales; family JAKPRU01; genus JAKPRU01. The sequence goes on from JAKPRU010000034.1 coordinate 2,751, forward strand.
GTCACATTCTCACGAGAGATTGTGCGCTGAAACGGATAAAGATTCACAACTACCAGATCGATGGGCGGGATTCCATACCGGACGGCCTCATGAATCTGGGCCTGATCCTCTCGTCGAAAGAGGATACCGCCATGCACTTTGGGATGCAGAGTCTTGACCCGACCGCCCAGAATCTCCGGCGATCCCGTGTAATCGCTGATCTGGGTCACTTCGACTCCCGCCTGACTCAAGGTCCTGGCGGTCCCACCCGTAGAGATAATCTGAACCTGAAGTTCCTGCAGCCCTTTTGCCAACTCCACAATTCCAGTCTTATCCGAGACGCTCAATATGGCCCGTTTGACTTTTCGTCGATCCAATGCCCCACTCTCCTCGTTGATTCCGTATTGAAATGCGTTGCGTGAAGTAAGGAAATTCCCGGTGTCAATCGGTTTTTCGAATGACTGCAATTCGATGGAGATCCCCCAGGAACTTTGGATTGCTTCACGATAAGATCAGAACAAGGATATCACGACAAATCCGATCTTGTCACGAAAGAGGCGCGATTGTGATGAAGAAACAGCGTTTTCTCACAGTTGTTATTCTCCCGATGGCGTGTTTCATAGGCCAGGGATGCGCCACGCCAAAGTTGAGACCCGCACCGTTGCCGGACGCGCGGACCTCCGGGGATGGTTTCGTTCAGGTTGTCGAGAAGGAAGGCATTGTGCTGGAAGTTTCGCAGGGTCGGAACCCGCCGGGAAGCGGAAGCGAGATGGTGACTTTTGATGTTGTTGCCTATAATCCCGGTCCGGAGGAGGTTGAACTGCTGATTGATCGCGCGGTCTTAATCGACGGGATGGGGAATCAATATCAGAGTATGATGGTTCAGGAGTTCCGCTCGGGAACATCCGTCTGGGCCACCGGTAGCATTTTTTATGAACGTCACTCGGGCGGATTCGGCACGACCATTCCGATCGCTGTTCCGGAGAATGCGAGTTTCACGGACCGGAATTTCCCGACCACTGCTGTCGCCATTCTGCCGAGGTCTCAAATACGCGGCTGCTTCTTCTTCCCCTGCCGGATCAAGAACACGACTTATGTGCGGCTTCTTATCACCCGGCTGATTCGGGAGAAAGATGAGCCGGGGTCCACTCCCAACACGTTGCGGGTCACCTATCGCAAGGTGAATTATGAGTTCGAGTTTGACGTTGTGAAATAGCCGATTGCGGGTTGGGGAAAGGTCTTTGACAGGCAGGGACGCCTGGCCTGCTGGGAGGTGTGACAGGCGGGGACGCCTGTCCTACTGGGAGGTATGACAGGCGGGGACGCCTGGCCTGCTGGGAGGTGTGACAGGCAGGGACGCCTGGCCTACTGGGAGGTGTGACAGGCGGGGACGCCTGTCCTACTGGGAGGTGTGACAGGCGGGGACGCCTGGCCTGCTGGGAGGTGTGACAGGCAGGGACGCCTGTCCTACTGGGAGATGTGACAGGCGGGGACGCCTGACCTGCTGGGAGGTGTGACAGGCAGGGACGCCTG
>JAKPRU010000047.1 GCA_029557025.1 Candidatus Omnitrophota bacterium
GGACGGTTCTGGACAGCGCCCTTTTGCCACGCGCGAACCTGCGCGTGAAATCCGTGCCGGGAGGCTATTCCTACGACGCCCTGGGCGCCCCCGATTCCAACGGCCTCGCGCGCATCGCCTGGACGCTGACCGACCCGGCCGGGAATGTCGTCCGCGATACATCCCATGTGCGCATCAAACCCATCAACCATGCTCCCATCGCCCGTTTGACATCTCCTTGGGCCTCCACTCAAGAGGTGCCCATCGATCATAATATCGCCTATCTCCCAAAAGTTTTCAGCGAGTTGAACTGGGGAGATGCGAACCAAGGTGGGAAATGGGACATCCGGCTCGCGAACACTGCGGATGCCGAGTATTTCACCAACCCCTTGGCGCTGGAGGCGGATTCGACGTTCAGGATCAAGCCATCCGGGAAGGTTGGAGAGATCGTGATCTTGCTCGTTCTGAAGGATGATGGAGGAACCGATCACGGCGGAGTCGATACCGCCTTGTATCCATTGCGGATTCGATTCACCAACACGGTTGCCGATGCACAAGGCAACCTGTACTCGTACAGAAAAATGCCAGACGGACGCTGGTGGATGGAAAAGAACCTTTGGACCAGGCCACCCACAAAGTCTGTGGACACTTGTGGGGGCACCTACGAGTCAGGCCTTGTGTCCTGCAGCAAGTACGGAGCGCTCTATACCTGGTTCGAAGCAATGGGTCTCCCGGACTCCTGCTCCTCCAGCGACTGTTCCAGCCTTCGTGTGGATCCCTCTATCACCGACATCTGCCCAGATCGATGGCATATCGCCTCGCGCAGCGAATGGGCCGCGTTGTTCCGGGCTACAGCCAAACGCTCCGATGATTCGACGATCGAACTGAGAAGCAAGGATCCAGGTTGGGCCAACAATGCAACGTTCCCTGTTTGGACGTATCCCGGAGAAAATCTTTACATGGATTTCATCCATCCAACCGCAGAAGCTTCCATCCCGTGCAAAGGCTGCTACGGTGTCAACTACTGGATGCCAGAGTCGGACATGTCCGGCTACGCCATGCAGCTGGTCATCACCGATGGACACTCCGACTACGCCGTGGACCCTGCAACATGGCTTGGATCCGTTCGCTGCATCCGAAATTGATCTCCCTCAACACCCTATCCTGGACCACCCCACTCCATGATGAACGTTCTCGCCCAAGATTCCGCCCGTATCCACAACGAGATGATGCACGGCAACTATGTGCAGTACTTCAAATACGCGATCCCGGCGTTGATCGCCTTGGGGCTGCTTTGGGTCAAATTCGCAAAGAGCTAATTCCGGGCCGACACGTCCATCGTTCAGGAATAGATCCGTTGGGGGGGTGTCCCGTTTCCTAGCTTTTTAGGACCATGCA
>JAKPRU010000230.1 GCA_029557025.1 Candidatus Omnitrophota bacterium
TGTGGCGCCCGCCTGAATGGGTTCACTCAGCCCCCCGAGCCGTATATCCTTCGCTCCCATTCCGAATCGAATATCGGCGTCTCCATGCAGGTACTATGGAAAGTCGGAGAGCCGGTAACCCTGGTCCGATTCCAAAATCCCAATGAGCTGATTCTGGATACTGGCACGGTGGTCGGGAATGTGCAGACCCCTCCCGCAGGCGGCTGTCGCACCAGTGTCGAAATCAAAATGGACCGCATGGAAGATGCTCGGGATGTGATGGGATTCCACCAGGTCGTTTTCTATGGCAACCATCGTCGGGATGTTGAGGCCTTCTGCCAGATGTATGGGATCCGGTTTGTCAATTCCCCCGAAAAGGCTCCGAGCTGGATGGGAAATCTCAATACGATTACCTCGTGGAATATCATCGGTCCGTTCGATAATACCGATCGAAAGGGACACAATACGGTTTATCCGCCGGAGCAGGAAATCGATCTCGGCATGACCTGCCAGGGAGTTGATGGCCCCGCGAAATGGAAACAGATTTCCGCACCGGAAGGGCGGGGATATGTCAATCTGCTTCCTTACTTCAAGACAACCGAATGGACCACCGCGTATGCTCTGGCTTACCTGCACGCAGACAAGGATGTGGATGCCCAACTTCGGGTGGGAAGCAACGACAGCATCAAAGTCTGGCTTGGGGGTGAACTGGTCCTGGATCGTCCGCAGGAACGAGGCGCTGTTCTTGATGACGATATCATCGCGGTGCGAATCCCGGCCGGCTGGACTCCGGTTCTGCTCAAAGTCTCCAATACCGAGCATGGCTGGGGGTTCTATTTCCGTGTAACAGATCAACAAGGCAATCCGTGCAAAGGGGTGAAATGCGCCTTGTCTCCCCATGTGTGATGAACCCCTTTCAACAGTCACTCCGCCCATCTTCTTGTCAAAAGGGATGGGCGGATTTGTTTTGAGGGAATGATTGTTATAGAGACCTTCCTGTGCGAATATGCAGGGATTCGCAATTTGCCTCCGCATTCTCTCACTACATAAGGAATGAGCCATGCAAACACTCTCTTTCTTTCTCACCGTGATAACGCTCGCTGTTCCTCAGCCATCCCCACGGGAACGGATCGATGTATTTCTGGACACCACTCTCAAAGAATGGCGATTCTATTCCGGTGAATTAGATGGAGCGGAACAACCCGATTTTGATGATTCATCCTGGGAACAGGTGTCCATCGGGCATTGCTGGTTTCCGCATGATTCCACCTGCTGGTTTCGTACACGCATTCAAGTCCCGGATACGATCATGGGATTCCCGACAAAAGGGAAACGAGTCCGGCTGCTTTGCGGGATCGACAATGAAGGGGCTGCGTACGTCAACGGAGAGAAGAAAGGGCCGTTTATCTGGGGAGATGGGGACATTGTTCTGACCGAACAGGCGAATCCCGGTGAGACAATCACCATCGCTCTCCATGGAATCAACCGGCGGGGATATGGGAAGTTCCTCCATGCTTATATCGGCACCGATGAAAGCCTTCAGGTTTACCGGGCGTTCAAGAAAATCCTGGGCGACATCGATCTGATTGAAACCCACCTGACTGAACAGGACACGGCATGGCAGACAGCCATTCAGAAAGTATACGAAACGATAGATGTCGATCGGATTGACAAATCCGACTCCCGATTCGAATTGATGCTCGCAATGCTGAATGATGCCGATGGGATTCTGTTGCAGGTGACACAGTCCGTTCCGGAGCGGCTTTCTTCTCTCGAAAAGCGCCGTGACCAATTGCAGAGCAGGCTGGATGAAGGGAGATCGAAGGGGCTCGCCATGGATTATGTTCGTCTGAAAGCGCGAGTCCTGATGAGTTTTATTGAATATGCGCGAGAGGATTATGCAAAAGAGGGTTTCTGGATGAAAGCGCGCGCGGAACGCACGGTTGCCTGCTTGGAGGGTTTAACACAGAAGGCGCTTTATGAGGTCGGGGATATCCTGGCGCACCCCGAAAAGGACCATCCTGTGCCGCGATATCGAACGGGTGAGATCACCATTCGAGACGGAGCGTTTTGGCAGGGGGATCGCCCGGTTTATTTCAACGGGATGGGGCATTTCGGGCAGGTGCGAAAAGACATCCCGATTTTCCAGGACTATGGGATGAATATCATTCAGATCGAAATCGGCCCGAACAGCGTTGTCATGGAGGATAGGTCCGTTAACCTGGACCGACTGAAGGAGACCATTCTGAAACCCCTGGAACAGGCAGAGCAGTATAATGTGGCCGTCTGTGTGTTGCTTTCGCCACATTATTTTCCCGAATGGGCAATGAAAAAATATCCCGAACTGGCAGAGGCCGGTCATGGATTTGTAGGATATGACATCGACCATCCGGTTGCCCGCGAAATTATCGAGAAGTTTCTGCGTGCAGTCGTGCCGGAAATGGCCCGCTACAAGTCGCTTCACAGTTTGTGTTTGTCGAATGAACCGGAATATGTGAGTCGAACCGAGGTCTCCGCGAAACTATTTCATCAGTGGCTCCGGGATCGCCACGGCAGCATTGAGAAATTGAATGCACTGTATGGAACGTATTACGAAAGGTTTGAAGATGTCCCGCAGGCGACCCGCGAGTTCTGCAACCCGGCTTTCGTGGACTGGTGCGAGTTCAACCAGGAGCGGTTCTGGGGCTGGCATAAATGGATGGCGGACATCATTCACGAGTGCGCCCCCGATATTCCCGTTCATGCAAAAAGCATGGCACATTCCTGGCGAGGATGGGAGAGTTTTGAACTGGGGGTGAATCACGAGGAGTTTGCCCGCTTGGGACGCATTACCGGAAATGACTGCTTTGTTCAGCCGACCCGCGAACAGGATTATCCTTATGCACAGCACTGGATCGTTCAGGCGATGCACTATGGTTTCCAGCACAGCGTCGCGCCTGACCAGCCCATCTTCAATTCCGAAAACCATTTGATTCCGGATGACAATGCCGTCTTTACACCGGGCGAACATATTTACACAGCTCTCTGGGAGGGGGCGATCCAGGGGATGGGCGCATCAACAATCTGGGTCTGGGAGCGCGGGGAAGGGAAGACCCCTTTCGACAATATCCTGACCCGACCGGGCTGCGTGGAGGCAGCCGGACGAGCCGGCCTGGACCTGATGCGCCTGGCGCCGTTGGTGGCAGCGCTGGCGAATGTCCCGCCGCAGATCGGGCTGTTTCATGCCTGGCACAGCAATGTTCGCACGAACGACACTCGCGATGCCTCGACCATGGCGTATGAGGGATTGGCCAACCTCGGCGTCCCGATTCGAATCGTCACGGAAAAAACAATCCGCCAGGGCGCGTTGAACGACTTGGCCATTGTGGTCGCCGCCAAAACCGACTGGATCCACCCGGAAACCGCTCCGTATTTTGCCGACTTTGTTTCCAAAGGCGGAGTCCTATTTGCGATCGAACCATGTTTCTCACGGGACCAGTATGGACGCACAAGTCCGGATTTGTCGGCCTGGATGAATAAGCCGGAACAAACGGGGCGAATTGTCCGCCTGGATACGTCCCTGACTGCATCGGCGATTCGAGACCTGGTCGGCGAACGATTGAAAACAACCGGGCGTGGAACCCCGGTTCCTCTGGTGGATGCACACGGGGATCCTCTTTGGGGCGTTTTGTGGCGGGTACTCGATGATGGAGATCGATATGTTGTCAATGTCGTGAATCAGCGACGGTCTCCTCAAACGATTCGCCTGCCCTTGCAATCGGGAGCGATCGTAACCGACCTTATATCCGGTGAGTCGTTCGGGAACTCATTTGAATTGCCTCCGCTCCACCCCATGTTGCTTGAGGTAATGAAAAAAGATATCTCTCGAATTGTACCGGTTCAAGAACCGATTTTTTGACATTATCCCATAGAGAGGTAATGAGTAAATGACGCGATTCGGTCGTGGAATTGTTCATCAACAGATCCTTGCTTTAAGTATCGTTACAATGATGTGCCTATGCCCGATATACGGCGCATCGGACGAAAAAGAAACGCAGGATAAGGAGAAGACCTTGATTACAGTGGCTTTGCTTCAGATGTTGCCCAAAGAGAATGACCGGCAGGCGAATCTCGTAAAGGGAGAGGAGTACTGCAGGCGGGCCGCCGCCATGGGGGCGGATATTGCGCTCATGCCGGAGATGTGGAGTAACGGTTATTCCGGCCTGGAAGACAAATCGGAAGAGGCGATTCGGGAATGGCAGTCCCGCTCGGTCCCGCGTGATGGCGAATTCGTGGGGCATTTTGTGAAACTGGCCGGGGAACTCAATATGGCTATCGCCGTGACCTACCTGGAGACTTGGGAAAAAGCGCCCAGAAATACCATGGCCTTGATCGACCGGCATGGCAAGATGGTACTGACCTATGCGAAAGTGCATACCTGTGACTTCGGATTGAACGAGGCTGTCTGTACGCCCGGTGAGGATTTCCCTGTGTGCGAACTTGACACGGCGCATGGTTCTATCCGGGTTGGCGCGATGATCTGCTATGACCGAGAGCAGCCCGAAAGCGCCCGCATTCTCATGCTCAACGGCGCAGAACTGATCCTGGTTCCGAACGCCTGTACTCTCCGCCACATTTTTGTCGATCAACTCCAGATTCGGGCGCTGGAGAATGCCCTGGCTGTTGCGATGACTAATTACCCCGCGCCCAAATTCAACGGCAGTTCGGCAGCGTTTACTGCCGGTGGGGACCTTATTGTGGAGGCGGGAGACGCGGAAGGGATTTATCTCGCACCGTTGGATTTTGAGAAAATTCGCGAAAACCGCCGGAAAACCATCTGGGGCAATGCATTCCGCAGACCGCACCGATATCAGGCACTACTGGAAAACCACGGCCCGGATGTTTTCAAAAGAAATAACGCGCTCGACCAACCATTCCGGGCGGAAGAACGGTAGGTCAGGCGTCCCTGCCTGATAGTCGGTCTCCCAACTCCTTGTTTTTTAATTTTTAATTC
>JAKPRU010000060.1 GCA_029557025.1 Candidatus Omnitrophota bacterium
CCCGCACGGTTATGGCGGCAGGTATTGGCGCCGATTCTGTTTGACGACAATGATGCAACAACAGCTCAAGCGGCGCGCGTTTCCATCGCTGCGCCTGCGAAACGTTCTCTAATGTACCCAGCAACGACACACTGAATTCTGCTATATGCCGAATAATAACAGGTAGTTACACATTTTTTGTTAAAGGAACTTCGGTTTAAGTTGGCGAGCATGAATACGCCCGTCGAATCCCTTCACGAACCGATAAAGGACGAATCCCCAGACAGGATCGGATCTTGCCACTGTTCAGAGAAAGATCCCTCGGACGCGGGGCGATTGTAGGGGAAGAGTCAATAGAGATCGGCTCGATCAGATTCGGATCGAGTCCCGTTTCTTCAGCCAGAATCCAGCCGAATTCCGCACGGCTGAGTCGATCCGGCCCGCCGAGGTTGAATATCTCCCGCGTGGGATGCCGTTCAATTGCTGCCTGCACGGCAATCGCCACATCGGAGACATGAAGCGGTGTTCGGAACTCATCCATGAACAGCCTCGCATGTATGCCCTGTTTCATTTGAGAGTAGATGCAGTCGCAGAAACAGAGACGATATTCCTTTCTGCCTCCATACAACAAAGCCATCCGAAGAATGATCCAATCTCCCTCAAAATGCCGGACTTCCTGTTCCGCCAGTAGTTTGGTTCGGCCATACTCGTTGACCGGTCCAGGTGTGTCTGTCTCAAGAAACCACGATTTGGAAGCGTCGTAGACATGTTCCGTTGAAACATGGATCAGATAGCACTCATTGGGCAGAGACTCAACAAGGTTCCGTGTGCCATCCCGGTTGATTCGTATGGCCTCGTCGGGGTGAGATTGAGCGCGTTCCGTGTTGGCCTGTGCGGCGCAGTGGACAACCGCCGTGGGATTACAATTCACGATGACCTGCCGAACCGAATCCCGGCATGTCAGGTCCATCGATCCCCATTTTATGCCGGGGATAGTTGGGCGCTTATTTCGATAAGTCCCGATAATTGAGCAAGTTGGAGATAAGTTATGGGCCAGGTTTGCTCCCAGAAAGCCGCTTGCGCCTGTGATCAAGATAGCCATAATTCTTCCCTGGAAATTCAAAAACTGTCCCAAGACAGATCGGGATCGGAGTCTAAAAACAAGCCATTGTAATAGGGGATATCGAGTCAAAAAAGATGGGGCCGAATCAACCGGGACCAAGCGCTTCAATGCGCTCTTGTACAGAAAGAATATCTGTGACACGAATACCAAAGCTGTCGGCGATAACCACTACTTCTCCCCGTGAGAAGTTGCGGGCGTTTACATACAAATCAACCGGCTCACCAGAGAGTTTGTTCAGTTCAATCACCGATCCGGGACCCAGCTCCAGAATCTCGCGAATTGTGCGAACCGCGCTCCCCAGTTCGGCTCGGATTTCCAGGTCCGTATCCAGGATTAAATCCATATTGGTTTGATCCGTGACCTCTTCATCGGATTCCAGAGGGTGAAACACGGCGGGTGCGATCGTCACTTCGTCATCCGGGAGTCGGACATTTCGGAGCCTCCCCTGCGGTCTTTCTGCCTGATTTCTGTTTGCGGACACACTGGGGGCGGGCTGCCTCCTGGCTGATCCCCGACCGCCACGTGGTACAGGTTTCGGTTCCGGTTCGTAGCTCTCATCCGGTTCCGTAGCCGACCCGATACCCGAGCTGGCGCTCAGCAAGGCATCGATTTCTTCTTGCGAAAGCAGATCGCCCATAATATCTTCGCCCAGTCCCGATAATTGCTCCTGATTTCGAGATCATTATACACGGATTTCGCTTGTCCAGGCAAATAATTCCCTTTTCTTGTTCACAGATCACGCAAAACAAGCAGAATCCGGCCCCTCAGATCATCTTTTATCGGGAGGAGATGCAACATTCGTTCCATACAGTAGGACAGACCTCCGTGCCTGTTAGAACCTTTATTGCAGCCTGTCAGGATTACAAAATGCCCTCTCTCAGGAGCTGCAATTTGTGCTCCATCTGGAGGATCTCTCCGGGGAGTTCCCGTAACATCCGTTCGGCTTTGAGCCTCTCACCGGGGAGACCGTATTTGCCTCTTCGACCCTTGATTTGCGACTCTTCTTTCCGTAAGTCTCTTAGAACCTGCCTGGCCTGTTCTATCTCCCTGATCAACTCCCGTTGGCGATCATCTTCAGGAACCGGCTCCTTTGCAGGAGCAGACTCTGACGCTTCAGGCGGAAAGGGAGGTTTCACAGGGCGCACAATCGTAGGGTCCAGAGGATGAGGGCGAGATTGAGCAGGCCCCTGCTCAGCCAGCTCCGCCAATTCAGAAAGAAGAAGAATCAAGTTGGGGATCTTGGAGGGAGGCGGCGCTGATCCCCGGGCGGGGGGGCCGGCTGTATCCCGTGCGGTAAGCGCAAACGCGGTGAATACACCCTCCTTGTCTTCCTCATACATTCTCCGAAGGCGCATGACCATTTCGCGCACTTCGGGATTCCGGAGAGTCTCCTTCTCCGCATTTTTCAGATGCAGATTCAGCAGCGCCTCTGCCATCCGACGGCTTTTCGGATTGTTTGCCATGCTCCCCATTTTACAGGTCGCTCCAACCAAAAACAGGTGATTGTCTATCCTTTTGAAATGGACGATTCAATTGTGAAAACTCGATTTCCGATCAGTCTCAATCGAAATATCCCGATGCAAGGAATCTTCAGGACAATTGGACCAGGGAAAACCAGGACGGACATTGACATTCTAACTTATGCAATATCAATGGGTTACTTCATTTATGTCATTGTTAAGGATTTTGAGGCCAATTTGGAATGATGCCTGCTTATACATAAACGAAATGTTTTTTAGACCTCTCACCCCGATCCTTCCCTAGAGAGAAGAAAAAAAGGGTGTCACAGGCTTCCAGCCTGTGTTCTTGAGTTACGGAACACCGAGAGAATGAGTTTGGAACTATCGGAGGATACAAAATCATGAGAGACGGAGCTGGGCTGCTCGGAAAACGATATGGAGAATTGTTACGGTCGCTGGAGGTTATTTCCAGCGATGATGTCAACCGCGCGCTGGCCATCCAGGAAAAAACGGGCAAGAACCTGGATACCATCATCATCGACAATGGCTTGGCAAACGAGCAGACCATCATGGAGACGCTTTCATCCCACCTGGGAGTCGAAAGCATGGATATCACGGATCTGGAGATTGCCCCGGATATCCTCCATGCCATCCCAGTCCGTTATATCCACCGGTACAATATCCTGCCCGTTGCCAGACAGGGCAACGTATTGAAGGTGGCGACAGCGGACCCGCTCAATTTCCAGGCTTTGGATGATTTGCGCCTTCTTCTGAAATGCAATATCGAGCCGGTTCTCGCTCCTAGCGCCGATATTCGCGATTGCATCAAGCGATATTTCGGAATCGGCGCCGATACGGTAGACAGCCTCCTGACTGAAGAAGAAGCAGGGGAAGAGGAGGAAGAGGCGGAGAAGACCAACATCGAAGAGGTCGAAGACGCCTCGATCATCCGATTTGTCAACCAGATCATGTCCGAGGCTGTTACCGACCGGGCCACGGATATTCATTTCGAGCCGTTCGAGGACGAACTGAGAATTCGATACCGGATTGACGGGATTCTTTATGAAGCCTCCGTGCCGCCCTCTATTCGCCACTACCAGTCGGCTGTGATTTCCCGTATCAAGATCATGGCGGATATGAACATCGCGGAAAAGCGACTGCCTCAAGACGGGCGCATCAATATCAAAACAGGCAACCTGGAATATGACCTTCGTGTGTCCACGGTTCCCTCTGTGCACGGAGAAAGCATCGTCATCCGTATCTTGAACCGGGATGCCAGCTTGCACAATCTGCAGCAGCTTGGATTCGACAACGAGTCGCTGTGGAAGTTCGATCTGCTGATCCGTAAATCCCACGGGATCATCCTGGTGACCGGCCCGACCGGTAGCGGAAAAACCACCACGCTCTATGCTGCGCTCGATAAACTGAATAAAACTGACGTGAAGATTCTTACCATTGAAGAACCGGTGGAGTACCAGATGAAAGGTCTGGTACAGATTCAGGTTCGCCCGAAAATCGGTCTGACCTTCGCGAGTGTTCTTCGGTCTTTCCTGCGGCAGGACCCCGATATCATGCTGGTGGGCGAGACCCGCGATTTCGAGACGGCGGAAATTGCCATCCAGGCCGCATTGACCGGTCACCTCGTGTTTACAACCCTGCACACGAACGACGCGCCGGGGGCCATTACCCGTCTGATCGATATGGGTGTGGAACCCTATCTTGTTTCGTCTTCCGTGATCGGCGTGGTAGCCCAGCGGTTGATGCGCTGTATCTGCCCGAACTGCAAAGAGGAATATGAGCCGGAACATGATGTTCTGGTCGGATTGGGACTGGATGGACCCGAATTCCAGGATATCCGGTACTACCGGGGAAAAGGGTGTGAGGACTGCAAGTTTCTCGGGTACAAGGGCCGGACGGCCATTTACGAAATCATGCCCATGGACGAGGAACTCCGCGACCTGACCGTTCAGCGAGTCTCCACAAGTGTACTGAAAGATCACGCATTGAAAGTCGGGATGAAGACTCTTCGAAAGGCCGCATTGGAGAAAGTCCGCCAGGGAGTGACAACCCTGGATGATTTGATGCGTGTCACCCAGGAGTGGTAAGAATGCGATACTCCTATAAAGCGAAAAAGAATTCGGGCGAGGTGGTTCAAGGTTACATTGAGGCCGAGAACCGCCGCCTGGTGATCGGCAAATTGCAGAAGATGCAGTTCTTCCCGATCTCCGTCGTGGAGGAATCGGGGGGCAAGGGGCTACAGGCGGAGTTTTCACTGAACAGCCTTCGCCGAGTCGGATTGAAAGACATTACAACTTTCAGCCGTCAACTGAGCGACCTGCTGAAATCGGGACTCCCATTGGCAAAGGCCCTGGAAGTTTTAACCAAGCAGACCAGCAATCCGAAGCTGTTGAGCATTCTGAGAACCATTTGCAGTGATGTGCAGGGAGGCAGCACCTTCGCCGATGCGCTGAAACGTCACCCGAAAGTGTTCAGCGATCTGTATTGTAGCATGGTTCATGCCGGAGAAATCAGTGGGGGCTTGGATGCCGTCATGGAGCGTCTCTCTAATTTCCTGGAATCCGAGCAGGAAACCCGGAGCAAGTTTATCACGGCGATGACTTACCCGGCCTTCATGGTCATTGTGTGCGTGGCCGTTGTGATCGTGCTGTTCACATTTGTGGTCCCCAAATTCCAGAGCATGTTCGAGGAGAGCGGCGCGATATTGCCGATCTCGACGCAGTTTCTCATGGGAGTCAGCCGTTTTGTTCAATTATGGTGGTGGGTCATCCTGGGTGGATTCGTCGCTTTGATCCTTCTGTTCCGCCATTACATCCATACGGAGGCCGGGCGCATCCAGTGGGATGAATTCAAATTGCAGATTCCGCTGATCGGGGACTTGGTAAAGAAACGAGAGGTCTCCAAGTTTGCCCGCACTCTGGGAACACTGCTGGCAAACGGAGTGAATATTCTCCGCGCTTTGGAGATCACCGAAGAAGTGGTTTCCAACAAGATCATTGCAAAGAACATTCGCGAGATGGCGGGAAATATCAAGGAAGGAGAAAGACTCTCCGATCGAATGGCGCAAAGCCCATACTTCCCGCCACTGGCCGTCAACATGGTAGCGGTGGGTGAAGAGACCGGAGATCTGGAGCGTACGTTAAACCGAGTCGCCCAATCTTACGAAAACGAGACGGAACGCGCGATGAAAACAGTGACCACGTTATTGGAACCGATGATGATTGTCGTGATGGCGGTGATCGTCGGCTTTATCGTATTTGCCATGATTATGCCGATCTTCCAGATCAGCCAGAGTATTCAGTAGAGAGGGATGGAAGCCGCGGATACAAAGGCCGCATTCATAAAGAAACGAAAGATTCCGATAAGGGAATTGGATTCTACGAAATGGAGGATATCGTGATGAAGAGAGAGAGTAAAAACCGGGCCAGGGCATTTACGCTGGTGGAACTGCTGCTGGTGGTCACGATCATCGGCATTCTGGCCGGGGCGGTATTGATCAACATCAGCGGGCAATCGAAGCGCGCGCGGATCTCCCGCGTGGGGAGCGACATCGCCACGATAGAAAGCGCTCTCAGCCTGTACGAGATGGACCTCGGCGATTATCCGGATGACCTGCGAAGTCTATTGGAAAATCCCGGGGAAGACGGATGGAACGGTCCATACCTGAAGAAAAACTCCCTGGCCGATCCCTGGGGAAATGACTACCAGTACCGATATCCGGGGAACTACGGTGTGGAATACGACCTGTACTCCCTGGGGCCGGATGGGACCGACGGAACAGATGACGACATCGGAAACTGGGAAAAGGAATCCTGATGAAATACATCCGTCGCGGCGGATTCACACTGATCGAGCTGGCCACGGTGGTTGTTATTCTGGCCATCGTTATGGCAGCGGGATTACCCGCGTTCAGCGGATTTCAGAAACGCGCGGGGCTTTCGGCGGAAGCGGAGCGGCTCGTGCAGACGCTCCGCTACGCCCAGCAGCGGGCCATCCTGGAACGCCAGGAGATGGAAGTGGTCATCGACCTCAAGGAAAAAGCGTACTGGATTCCGGTGGTTAAGGAGGATATTCGGAGGCATCGCGGACGGGTGCGGAAATCCCGACGGCAAGAAGAATTGATGAGTCTTCGCCAGAAAATCAAGGATGGTTACGTCATCACGTTTTTTTATTATCCCCTGCTGGATCAGGAGGCCAAAAAAGGCGAGAACAGTATCCGATTCTATCCGGATGGAACAGCGGACGCTGTCAACCTGACGCTCCTGAAGACCGCAGAATATCGAGAGGATGAATATCGAGTTTTTATCAAGGTTATGGGGACGACCGGCCAGGTGAAAACCTTTCAGAGTCGGTATGAAAACGACGGATGGGATTTTTTTGATGGGAAACTCGATTCGATGAGTGAGCTATGAATACGAAGTTGCACGGACAGGATCGTTGCTCAGACCGAACCGGGTTCGTTCTCCTGGAGGTATTGGTGTCTATGACGATCCTTGCTGTTGCCGGCACCGCATTGATCCAGTGTTTCCAAGCCTGCATCGATGCTCAGAAACGGATCAAGCAGCGCTCGCAGGCAATCTATCTCACACAGAGCAGAATCCTGGATATGGAGTTTCTCTATTATGGAATGGAATCCGTTCGTCGTGCCCAACATCATGGCGACTATCGCGACCTGGGATTTCCAAATATGTGGTGGGAGGCATCGGTGAAAGTGGATCGAAAACGATACGCGCATGAGATCACGGTCACAACAAGTTGGGAACAGGCAAACAAAACCTATTCGTATTCCATGACCACTCTTGTGCCACTGCCACGGTACGACGACCGATTGGTTCGGTAAGGCAAAGAAAATGAACGACCCTGGAAAACATATCGGGAAACGGCCCGCTTTCACGCTGGTGGAGCTGATGTTGGCCATCTTGATCCTGGCCGTCGTGGTGGGGGCCATCCAGGGGACGATGCAGATGGGATTCACCGCATACCGGAAGGGGCAGCAGGATATGGAGCTCTATCAATCTGCACGGATCGGATTGAATCGCTTGATCGATGAGATACGAGGTGCGCTCTCTCCGACTGCGTTTTGGCGGCCGAACGCGGAAATCCGGGAAACCATGACTTGGGAGCAGGCCATGGAACTGGTGCGATTCGGCAACGCAGTGGAAGAGGATGAACCCGGCCCCATCCAGTTCATCGGATCGTCCGATGAGGTCACCTTTGCGCGAAAAGTCTACGGCGGGACCTCCAATCGGGATTTCGATCTTCAGGAAGTCCGTTTCTATGTGGATTCGTCCAAAAACCAGCTTCGGATGGAGATTATCCGATCCCTTCTGGAAGTCAAAATCGCCAGCTGGTATTTTGCCTACTTATTTGAGACCAAGTTGAACGCGGAGATCCTCATTGACCAGGCCGGACGGGCGCATCGCATCCGGCAGCTCTCTTCCCCGGATGAACCGCCCCTGAAGCAATTCATCGGCGATACGGGCATGGATGGGCGAACCATGCCCATCGCATACGGAATCAAGGAAATCCAGTTTCGATATTCCGACGGAGAACAGTGGACAGACGACTGGGATTCCACCGAGTACATTCAAATCCCGTTGATTCCAATGAACCGTAACGACACCTATTATGAGAATCCTGAAGATGAATTCATGCACCAGGAGAAGGGTATTCCGTCCGCTGTAGCGATCAAACTGGTTCTGGCGAATGGGGCGAAATTGGAAGTACAAGTAGACATTCCGGCAGGAAGTTTGAATCATTTGGGGATACGGGATCGACAAGGCGATCTTGCGCGAGGTCCCCGGGCAGAGTCGGGAACGGCACAGCCGGGAGAACGTCGAGGCCCCCAGATGTATCGCCGAATGCTGAGAAGAAGGATTTAAGAACCTCACCCCAACCCTCTTCCGGAGGGAGATCGGGAGAGAAAAGAGTGACACAGGCTTCCAGCCTGTGGTTCTCGGATATCCGGCAGAAGGATTCTGAAGACGGTGTTGATGAACCTCCCCATAGTCCGCTTTTCGGAGCCGCGT
>JAKPRU010000078.1 GCA_029557025.1 Candidatus Omnitrophota bacterium
CCTCCGCCGTCTCCACGCCGATCAGCCCGCCACCGATAATCACGGCTTTTTTACTGCCATTGGCCAACACGGAGCGAATCGCCTCGCAGTCCTCGATGCTGTGCAGGGTAAAAACCTTCTTATGGTCGATACCGGGGATGGGCGGAATAACGGGCTTTGCGCCGGTTGCCAGAACCAGCTTGTCATAAGGCAGAGAGAGGGACTCGCCGGTTTGAAGATTCTTCGCCTCAACTTGCCTGGATTTCCGATCAATTCTGAGGGCCTCGGTGCGTGTCAAAACCCTGACGCCCTTGACCTTGTCGAAGAAAGCGGGATCGCGCGGGACTCCGATGGGCGTCGAAAAAAGTTCTTTCCGGTCCCCGACCACATCGGAGAGATAGTAAGGCAATCCGCAACCGGCAAAGGAGATGAATTGACCTTTGTCCAGAACCGTTACCTCCGCATTCGGGCGCAAACGGATGATTTTGGACGCGGTTTTCGGACCCGCCGCGACTGCACCAATGACAACAACCTTCATATCTGTTTCTCCTTACAAGGATTTGGATGGGATGTATTTGTGGAACATAAGATGGAAACCTGTGGCGCCCTCTTGTGAATACCGGAGGGGATTTTGGCAGACAATGAGTCTCCCGGGAACGTGGAGTATTTGAGGTGTATTTCTGCCCGGCTCGTATTCGCGTACTCCGCTGTTCCTATGTTTCCGGTCCAAATACTGGGACGGTTGGGGCGAGGGGCCGGTTATCCCGTGGCGTTTCCTTCCTCCAATAATCTTCATCGGTCCGACTCGTTCCATTGCTGCTATTTTTTCCCTTTCGCTCTCGCCAGATCCTCGGCCAGGGGCAACAGGAATTCGCGTGTGTTGAGGGATGGATCATCGAGAACCCTCTCCAAGAGGGTATGCAATATGTCGGAAAAGATCGGACCGGGACTCAGGCCCATCTCAATGAGGTCTTTTCCGCCGATGGCGAGGTCCGTGATCTTGAGTGCATCCATATCCCGCTCGATCCGTCGGATGGTTCGGATGACATGATACAGGCCCGGTTCCAGTCCGGGGCCTTTGAGTGTGTTGGCTTTCCGGTCGGCGATGCGAATTCGCAGGAAGGAGCGGATATTCTCCCGGCCCACGCGGCGCATCAGGCGACGAATGGAACCCGCCGAGGCATCGGGTCCCAGTGGAACCATGTGGTTCTCGATCATTTGTCGCGCCAGATCGATGTCGCGAGTGGGGAATCGCAATCGGTTCAGAATTGCCGCCGCTTTGTCTGCGCTTGAAAACTGGTGGCCGTAAAAGACATAATCCTCCTGGTCTTTCATCCACCGTTTGCGCTCCGGTTTTCCCAAGTCATGGAATAAGGCAATCAGTCGTAATAAGGGGTATCGGGGGTGAATAGCGTCCGCTGTTTTGAGAGAGTGCATTCCCACATCATCGGAATGGAACTGATTTTGTTCCACACCGAAACAAGCCTCCAACTCTGGGAGAATCTCGTGCATCAGGCCGGTTTTTTTCATCAGAAGAAGCCCGTAGGATGGCCGGGGGCAGGTCATCAATTTCAGCAGCTCGTCGCGAATCCGTTCTGCCGAAATGTTCTGAATCTTCGGGGCGTGACGGCGGATAGCCTCCAGTGTGTTTGCCTCCACAGTGGCTTCTGTTTTCGCGGCGAGGCGTGTTGCGCGAAGCATCCGTAGGTAATCCTCGGCGAATCGTCGGTCAGGATCGCCGACCGCTCGGATAACATTTTTCCGCAGATCTTCCAGGCCATTGAACAGGTCCATAATCTCCCCGGAGGACAAATCCACCGCGAGCGCGTTGATGGTGAAATCGCGACGTTCCAGGTCCTCTTCAATGGAATCGGCAAACGTGACCTGGCAATGCCTTCCATCCTCATAGATCCCGTCCGAGCGGAACGTGGTGATCTCGACATTCAGTCGTTCGCGCACGGCCATCACTGTGCCGTGCTCAATTCCGACCGGAATGGCGGTGATCCCGGCAGACCGCAGTGTCGCCAGCACAGTTCGCGGACGGCATCGCGTGGCCAGGTCCCAGTCCTCGCCATGAATCAGATCCGGGATATCCTCGCCTCGACGATAGCCCTCCAGGATACTGTCGCGGACCATCCCGCCCACCAGGTACACCGGTTCCGGCGCCAGAAGGTCCCGGATCTCCTTCACAAACGGGCACAGTTGCGACAGATCAAATCGAATCGACATGGTTTGCGCCTTCAATCTTCTTTTTTGCAGAGTCTAACATTGCGGTGCTCTGAATACAGACTACGCAGGAGAATGTGCGATTGACCTCTCGAGCCGACCGGAGTATCCTGACAACGTTACAGACCATGTAATTTACCTTCGGGCCGGCAACCATGACCGACGCATTTAAACTTGCGCGCGACCAACGTAAAAGAAACCTCGCGGTAGAGTATAACAAGAAAAATCCCGATGTTCCGATGCCGCAACATCACAGGCTGGAAGCCTGTGCCACCCGGTTTTCCCTCTCCCACAATCCCGGTCCATCCCATTTGCCCTATTCGCCGTATTTGTATAGTATCCATCAAGGATACCCCTCATGAATCCCCCCAGAATCGACCCGTTCGGATTTTATTGCCTGCGCGCTGCTGCTCTGCCTGCTGAACGTGATTATTTTGGTGGATATTCGCCATTTTGCGGTACGAAATCTTCATTCGCCGCTGGAAGAGTCGCTTCAACTTTCTAACTTTATCGTTGAGAATCACCGACTTCCCCAGACTGCTTTCTACCCGCCGGGTATTCCATTATTACTTGCCTTGGCGCAGTCTTTCGGCTGGAAAGAAATCTATCCCTTTACTTTTAATGCCGTCCTGTTGAACATGGGCATTGTTATTTTCTATGTGTTTGCCCGGCGGCTGCTTGGGAGCGTGTGTTGGGCATCAGCGGCAGTCCTGCTGATGATTCTTAATCCCTGTTTTGTCTCTACCTCACTCCTCAGCCGGGATACCGCCGCCGAGTTTCTTTTCACCGGCCTGTTTTTCCTGTTTCTTTTCTGCTTATTGCGAAATGCTTTTCAGAATCAACAGGTCCGTGTTCTGTTTCCGGTCCTGCTGTTTTTGACGTCCGTTGTCCTGGCGCTTGTGCGTGTGACCGGATTCTTCACCGTTTCGCTACTGTTCGCCGCATGGTTTCTTTTGGAGAAACCGCTTCGCCGTGCTTTCGGCGTTCTTCTTGCGTTATGGATTGTATTTACCCTGCTGTTTATGCTCCATAACTACCGAATAGTCGGCTCGTTTACCCTTGCCACAAATACGGGGACGAATCTCTACCTCGGAAATCACCCGTTCTATCTACACGGGCATCCCCATTACGACATTGACGCGTTTCTGGAAACGGAAAGAGTAAAGAAAGAAATGAGCGAAGACAATGCGCAGGGTCTCGCGGAGGCGCAATCGGATGCCTATTTCAGAGGGAAAGCCTATGAGTCGATCCGCTCGAATATCCCGGCGTTCCTCTACCGCACTCTCGTGAAAACGGTCTGGCACTGGTTCAATTTCGAGATCATTCCGAATTACACATCGCAGGCGTATCTCGAGGGTGAGGCAAACCGTATTGTTATTGAAAGCCGGATCGGTTTGCTCACCGGCCTGACCTACATAATCTATAAATTCCTTTATCTTCCGCTGTTTCTCTGGTCGGTAGTTGTTTTGTTTCAAAAGAAAATCGACGTTCGCCTGTGGCTGTTTTATCTGCCATATCTCGCGCTCTGGCCGATTGTGGCGCTGACCTTTCCCGACACCCGGTTCAAGATTGTTGCGGAGGTTTGTGTATGGATCCCGATGATCGCGACGCTGCAGTGGAGGTGGTTTTTGCGCGAACCGCTCTCCCGCTGATCGTCGCCTGTTCACGGCTATCCATGCTCGTCCGGGTTTGTTCGCTCCAACACACCGGGTCTACCTACGTCTCTTGTTCGGTTTGTTGTAAAGGAGGAAGAATCCCGGCTTTGCGCAGCACCGGCTCCAGATGTTCCCGTTTGCATCGCTCGGCCGGAATGATATGGCACAGCTGTTCCGCCGCCTGTTCGATTACCCGGTTGACGATCAAGTAATTGTAGTGCTGGATCTGTTCGTATTCATATTCCACAAAGGAGAACCGTTTTCGGATTTGCTCTTCGGTTTCCGTGCCCCGTTTGCAGAGACGTCGGATCAGTTCCTCCCGGCTCGGCGGCAGAATGAAAACCAGACATGCGGACGGGTAGTGTTTTCGGACACTCAGCCCGCCCTGCACGTCGATTTCCATAATTACATCGCGCCCGGCTTCCAGGTTACGGGCCACCGGCTCCCGGGGTGTTCCGTATATCTCGCCATAGACCTCCGCCCATTCCAGCAGCGCGCCTTCTTCAATGTGTCGCAACAGAGTAGAGCGATCCACAAAAATGTAATCTACTCCATTCCGCTCCCCCGGACGAGGGGCACGCGATGTCATGGAAACCGACAGGAAAATCTCCTGCCGTCGTTTCAGCGCTTCGGCAATGATACTCCCTTTCCCGACCCCTGACGGCCCGGAAATTACTACCGGAATCCCCGGAACAATCAATGACTTATCTTCCACAGGTCCCGTTCGTCCTACTGGTCTTCTTTCTCTTGTCCGCCCGCTTTCATTCTCCCTCCTTTACCACTGCCCCCTTCGGGACATCCGGGCCGATCTCTAACTTCTTTCCAGGACTGTTAGCGATCACGGAGATCTGCGATGAGTTTTCTCCCTGAACTTTCAGGAACGGGTTCACATTCTCCGGGGCGAAGATCCCATTCAGGAACGCTTTCCGGACATTCTTCATCCAAATAAAAGGCGTCGAAACGGGGTTCTCTGCACTGAGGCCGCTCAGATGCAGCTGTTCCAGATCATCGAACAGGAAGGGGGGACGTTGATCCGGCTCGGCACATCCGACCTGGAAATCCCGCAACAGGATGTTCTTCGCATGACGACAATATAGTCCATAGACCGGCAGTTCGCCGAACATGGTCGCTTCCGGGTATTTTTCCTCTACTTCCGGGACCACTCTGTCGATCAAATCGGCGGCCCCCCCCCCTTTGTACCATAACCGGACATTCGAGATGGTAACATTTTCCACGGGATGCCCCGGAATACCGGTAATTGAGGACGCCATCGTTCCACCAATCGCTTCCACATTGCTGATGCTGACATTTCGCAGATACCCCGGCACGGGTGTTTCCATATCGCGGCCACGATTACCCAAACGAAGGAAGATCGGGGTTCGGACACCGAGCATGGTGATATTGCTGATGACAACGCCCTCGATTTCGGCGCCGTCTACACTCTCCAAAGCAATTCCCGATATGGTGGGACGTGTATCCGGGCTGATCATGACACAATTACTGACGGCGATCCGTTTGAATCCACCACCGGATTCCGTTCCCAGTTTGAATGAATTACAGCTCGTGACCAGGATGCAGTTGGTGACTACGAGGTTTTCTGTGCTGCGATGTTCTCCGAGGGCGAAACTGCACTTCGGTACAATGGCGTCATCCCAGGACTCGATGTGGCAGTTCGAGATACGGACATTCCGGCAGCTGTCCGGGTCGATACCGTCGCAGTAGTTGTTCAAGGCGGTTACACCGTCGATGTTCACATAATCGCATCCGAGCAGGCTGATGCAGTAGTTCGGCGAGTTTCGGATGGTGATATCGCGGATGACGATGTCCCGGCAGCGTTTGAACGCAATCGGCTTGGGGCCGTGACGTTTTTTCCGGTTGCCGTCGATGGTTCCCTGGCCGAGAATGGCGATTTTCTCCACATTTTCTCCCCAGATCAGGCTGTAATGGAAATAGGTTGTTTCCTCGTCAGAATCGGTCTTGTAATTCAGTTCTTCATACGGATCGAAATCCTCATTATCGGGACTCTCCAGCAGAGTGGCCCCAGTATCCAGGTACAGGGTCACATTACTGCGGATATGAAGGCTGCCCGAGATATAATTGCCGGGTGCGAAATAGACCGTGCCGCCGCCCGACTCTGCGCAGGCATCGATCGCTTTCTGGATGGCCGCAGTATCTTTGGTTTGCCCGTCGCCTGTCGCGCCATATTGTCGAACCTCGAATTGGCCCGCCGCCGCGCCATAAACCGGGGATCTCTGCGCACACAGGAGGAGGACCGTTCCTGCAACAAACAGGGTCGCAAAAAGGGATTTTCCGACCACACCGGACATCGGCGATTCTCCTTTCATCTGGGTCGATTTATGGGGAAAGGTAGCACACCTTAATGCTCCCTCCAAGCCCCAATCTCTCCGAATGCCCCCCGCACAGTATTCGTCTCATTTGTCCCATTCATCCACCCGAAATATGCCTATATACTCCCCCCACGAGGTTAAGAATATGAAAAAACGCTGCATCGTCCCCAAGCAAGGTCCCCCGGCGGTTGGGCCGTATTCGCCCGCCGTGGCGGCGAACGGTTTTGTTTTTGTTTCAGGGCAAATTCCGCAGATGCCGATCACCGGTGAAATGGTGATCGACTCGTTCCCGGCGCAATGCACAAGGGTATTCGAGAATCTCAGGATTGTTCTGGAGGAGGCCGGAGCGTCGCTGGACTCCGTGGTGAAAGTGACTGTCTATCTGACGGACCTGGAGCAGTTCGGGGAGATGAACGCCATTTACGAGAAGTACTTTGCTGCCGGCAAACCCGCGCGGGCCTGCATCCAGGCCGCCCGCCTTCCCAAAGGTGTTTCGATTGAGGTGGACGCCATTGCGGTGGCAGAGCGGAATGTTTAAGCCGAGATGAAAGATGAAAAGGAAGAAAGCAGGGGATGGAGAACGGCGGACTGCGCAGATCGCAATTCATAGACGTTTTTCAATCTCGCGAAACAGGCGGATATTGATTGGATTCCAGTCATACATTGCGATACTGGCACGTGCTGTTTGCTCCAGCCGCTTTTTCAGTTCCGGCTCTTCATGCAGCCGAAGAAGTACTTCCGCAAGACTCTCAGGATTCCCCGGTTCATACAGCAACCCATTTTCTTCATGACGCAAAACCAGTCGAACGCCGGGAATGTCCGGGGCGACCACGGCCCGATTCAGCGCGAGATATTCAAACAGTTTCACCGAAAATGTGAACTGAAAATTCTTGATATTCGCGGTCAGGACCAGAGCGCACACATCCGCCGAGGCCATCCAGTTCAGCGCCTCCTCGTGAGGAACCTTTCCGATGTGTCGCACCGTGGATAATAAATCCAACTCTTTGACCAGTTCCAGCAGTTCCTGCAATTCTTCTTCGCGTCGATGATGTCCGACGAGGCAGACCAGGAGGGATGGGAGTTTCGGTTTCGCAATGGAGGCCGCACGGATCAGTATTTCCAGCCCACGCACGCGGGTAATGCCACCCACGTACACGACCATAAATCGATCCGCCTCCCGGTATTTCGGAACACCCACTGTGCGCGAAAGGTCCACTCCGTTGGACACCGGAATAATGCGATCATCGGGAACGTGATAAGTCTGCCGCAAGGTTTCGGGCAACCCTTCCTCCAGGGATGTCCCAATCGCCGGAAGCGCATCGGCAAAGCGCAGAATCGACTTCAGCAGCTTGCAATAGAGGCTGTAC
>JAKPRU010000079.1 GCA_029557025.1 Candidatus Omnitrophota bacterium
CAACGACATTTTCCCGCAAAAAGTAACGGCACCCTTGAGACAAGAGTGCCGTCACTCCGCGTACTGGTCATCCATCCCGCCTAGAAGTTCGGCGGCAGGACAAACGAATCCTCATACCGGTAATCGAAATACATCACGAGTGTAGTCGCCGTTTGATTCAGATTGATATCAGCAGGAATTTGGAAGAAGCCATAATGTTGCCCGTCACTAGCGATCACGAAATACGACCGTCCCGCAACCACGGACGCGGAAAATCCAGGCAAAGTCAGCCCACCGGTTTGAGTGGCCGGATCGTTCGGATTGGTGAACACCAGGGCCCGGGAGAGGTTTTGCGACACGTACTGGGACGGATTAATGGCATAAATGTCCGTGTTTTCCGGCAGCATCATGATCCCGCCCAGGCGGTTGGTCACTTGCACGGTGTTGGCATCCAAAAAGATGAAGTCCGCGCTACCTTGAAGAGCGGTATACACTGTACATCGCTCCGAGAACTTGAATCCAGCAGGATACAGGAGCTGGACTCCATCCAGGCTAGCCAAGGGTGGTTGTGTCGGCTGATCCAATCCCTGCAGGAATTGCGAGTCGTTTTGGGTAGCCAGTTGCCGCATTTTCATGCTAATCAGCTCGATCTTACCGTTGGCGTCCCGCTGGAACCGGAAGACAAGACGGTCGAATTCTGGAATTCCCATTACAGAAGTTCCGTCATAATAGGTGAGCTCGAATGCTGGGGGAGTAGCATTTCGGCGGATAACACCTTCTCGTACCACCAACATGACGTTATACAGCGATGTGAGATCATTGCTATCCACATCCAGAAACAGCGTCAACGGTGGATCTTCTTTTTCTTTCAGGACTGGATAAATAGCGGTACGAGCATTGTTCGGCAATCTGGTCAAGTAAGAGATATCCTCATATTGAACATCCTGGGAGTTGATCAAGGTGTTCGTCCGTCGGCCAAAATTCCGGAGTTCCCACACGTCCGCCGTCCACCCCCGGCCATCCGCCAACTCTCGAAGCCGCATAGTTTGGTCAAAGGGAACAATCGAGTTCGTGAAAACCATACGGCCAATAGTTTCACCACCTACCGCGGCTTCATCGACCTGTGGGATAAAGTAATCAACCCGAGGCGCGAAAGTGGTTATATCCGTCCTCACCTGAGCTGTGATAATGCTACCCTGGTTGGAAATTACAAAAGCATCCGCGGCGGTTTTCGATTGGTTGAAACTCGATATCTCATAGAAATCAAATAGATTCTTGAGTGACCTTTCCAGACCGGCGGCGTCCGCTCCAGCCTGATCTTTGTATGCCGGCGAGACTAAAGCCATGATCTGGGCCACATTTTCGTTTCTGATTCCATCGATAATCGAGTTCACCGCGTCCACGATCGACTGCAGGTTGATCGAAGCCGTCTCGGTATCGACGATCCGGTCATTGTCCAAGCCGGGCTCTTCCGCGAACACGATGCCATCGACGGGC
>JAKPRU010000083.1 GCA_029557025.1 Candidatus Omnitrophota bacterium
TGCTGACCGGTACGGGAATCTTGTCTCCGTTTCCAAGCTGCTGAGTTATAACAACCGAATTTAACTCACGAAGCTTATAACCATCCTCGGCGCTTCCGGTAAGGGAGAATCCGGTCTTCGTCAGGGTAAGGTCCGCAGGTACTGTGTTGGCAGCAGTAAGCGAAGGGGCGCTCTTGTCGTACACAAAAGGACGGGGGAAAACATCCGAAATATTTCCTGCCGCATCTGTTGCGCGAACATAGAGCGTTTTTTCTCCCTCTGGTTCCGCGGGACCAAATTCAAAGGAAGCGTTCCAGATTGCAAAACCGTTCGCGTCATGCCAATCACTATTGTTCAGGGAGTATTGAACAAGCACTCCACCCGATCCGACATCGGTTGCCTTTCCGCTAAAATCCGTAGCCTCGGATATAAAATTACCGGTTCCCGATTCCGCGGGCTTGGTTACTTCGGTAATTACCGGCTTGCTGGAATCGAGCTGAACGGTTATCTCGGATATCGTTGACCGTCCCGCCGCATCGTATACGGTTATCTCATACTTGTACGTACCATCACGGGATCCGTCAAACGGTACCTGCGTGCCGATATTGGCCGCTACAGGTATCCGCGGAAGGGTTCCGATTGTCCAGGTACAGGAGGTATTATCCCCGTTCGGAGTAATGCTGACCGGTACGGGAATCTTGTCTCCGTTTCCAAGCTGCTGAGTTATAACAACCGAATTTAACTCACGAAGCTTATAACCATCCTCGGCGCTTCCGGAAAGGGAGAATCCGGTATTTGTCAAGGTAAGGCCCGCGGGGACAGTAGCGGCAGCAAGTTCCGGCGCGCCCGTGTCATAGATAAAGGGACGTTCGGCAATAGCGGAAACATTTCCTACCGCGTCACTCGCACGGACGTACAGAGTTTTGGGCCCTTCCGAATCCGTTGCGGCAAAGGTATAGGAAACGTTCCAGATCCCAAAACCGCTCGCGTTAAACCAATCGGTGCTGTTCAACGAATATTGGACTAACGTAACACCGGTCCCGGCGTCGCTCGCCGTTCCCCGGAATTCCGTTGAACCGCTTACCAGATTGTTGGCTCCCTCTTCAGCGGGATGAGTGATCTCCCCGATTACGGGAGCTATAGTGTCAAAGACAATGGTCTTTGCAAGAGCCGTAGAGGATTTCCCGGACCGGTCGGTTGCTATTATTGAATACACATATGTGCCATCTTGTGTACCGTTAGTGGCAGCCGGATCTTCGAGAGACACGGGATTCCGGGGAAGGTTTTCTGCAGACCAGGTGCAAGCGGTATTATCCGCGTTCGGTGTTACTGTTATGGTTACAGGCGGTAGCTCCGCCTCAACACCGTTAAAACTCTGGGTAATACGGATCGAGCCGGTTGCCGCCAGGGCGTTCTTATCCGACGCGTTTCCGTCCAGTGAGAACGTGGTTCGTGTTCGGAGAAGGTCCGCTGGTATTGTATTGCCGAGAAGAACCGGTTTCGCGTCATCATAACTGAACCAGATTACCACCGGAGTACTCTGGAGTGAATAAATATCATTCGCGATTGCCGTCAGTCGGTAGATGCCGTCGGGAAGCATCTCGTTCGGCGAGGGAGGATTTTTCAGATTCAGGGTGAAAGTCCTGCTCTTGCCGAAACCACCAAGGGATGGCGCATCAGTCAATGTGGTATTTATCAGAGAGGTTCCCGTTCCATCATCAATTACGATATCAACCGATGCAATTCCATCGTCATCCGTCAGGGAACCCTTTAATTCTGTATCTGAAAACCAGTTGTCTGCGGCTAATGCCTGGTTAGTTTCCACATCAAGATTAGTAACAACCAGCTCGGGTCGGTCCGTGTCCTGTTTAATGTGAATAACATTTGAAAGATCAATCGTCGCTTCATTTCCCGCGCGGTCCCGGAGGGTTACCGTAAACGGGAGGGGCTGATCATCTGGATACAACAGGGTATTAATTGGTAAATTTTCAAGCAAAACAACCGGGGATGTTGCGGCAACCGGTGTTGAGGGCGTGCCGCCGTTGATCGAGTAGCTGTACGAGACAAGCTGGTCGTTGTCCGTCAGGGACAATGTTGCGCTAACTTCACCGTTTACCGTGTATGTTCCGCCTACAAATGAATACCAGGGGGAAACATTCGTGACGATGGCCTTTGGTTTCTCATGATCTATATACAACCGGAGCGTTTGCTCCGTGATGGTGTTCTTCAGATCGGTCGCTTTGAGCGTAACCCTGGCCAGGTAGAGGCCATCGGCAAGAATCTTGTTTGCCGTGTCGAGCGTAAACGCCCAGTTGGGGCTTGAGTCGCTCGGAACAATCGTGAAGGACTGCGGCTCAGCGGTACGAACCGCGGCACCGCCGCTCATGCGGGTAATCGTTACCGTAGCAGTAAGCGAAGACAACCCGCCTT
>JAKPRU010000234.1 GCA_029557025.1 Candidatus Omnitrophota bacterium
CATCCGGTCCACGATCATACAAGCACAACGATCGTTCGATCATCGCAGGCGCCGGCATCTTCATGCCATTTTGATTTCTTCCAGTATCACATCGCGAAGCTGCATCTCCAGGATCCGCACTGCCATTCGTTCATAAACCACGAACAAGGAGAAATACTTTCATTAATCGGTTTGCCGGTCAGCTGTCGGAATATATTCTGATTCCACTCCATGGATCAGGGTCAACAGGGAGGTAGCGTCGAAGGCGATGCCTGCTCTGTGAAAAACAGGTTCTGCCAGTCTGACGGCTTGTTGAAGTGAATGAATCAGGAATCGACGGGTGTTATGGTTCTGGATGTCCTCCGGCACTGCTACCTGGATCATTAACGTTTTCAGCTTTTTGGAAAAAGTGGCGGTCCGTATTCCGGTGAAATTGTTGGCAGTGACGGAACCGCTCACATGGAACACCACATTTAAAACGCTCACGACTCCATCGAGTCGTGTCCGCTTCTGCTTGACCAGGCGAAGTAATTGAGTGATCTCGGAATCGATCCGGCTGTTTTCAAGTTCGGGTCCACCGAGCACGGAGCCAATGTAAAGATGCATCACCACTCACCGGCTGGTCGTTGTTCAGGTGGACGGCACACCGTCTGGGACGCCACCTGTTCAGGGATTGGAAACATGCCTCCCCAGACTCGTTGTTCGTTGGCTGGGCGGGCGGAGATCAAAAATCCCAACACCACGCCCAATCGTCTGCTCCATAAGGCTGACTGGCGAAAAGGCTGAAAATACCGTCGGCAAACGGCCAGTTTCCGCTCACGGTCGCATCGTCGGCACCCGGGAAGTCGAACTGGGCCACATGGATATACTTGCGCCTCGCAAGCTGCTGCAGGTCTTCTATCAACCGAGCGTTCGTTCGAATCAGATGGGGCCGCCCGCCCAGCTTGTGGCCCGGGCGGATACGACGGGAGCCGTCATCGTCCACGATCCAATCGTCGGCCTCTGGGAGCACGCCCAACCGGCTGGCCGAGAGGTGCGAGTCCCATGGCGTGGGCGAGGGATTTCGGGGCAGAGCGTAATGGACGCACACTTCGATGCCGCCCGGAGGGTTCACCCGGCCGCGCATACACATGAGCTGCTCCAGACGGGAAACGAAGATGGATACATGGGCCGCGGGGTTGCCCACCAACGGAAGGGTGGCGAAGTAGGCCAACCCCGTGGATCCCGATGGTGGAACGATCCCGATCGGCGGAGTGCCTCCCAGCCGTCTGGCGCCACTACCGGTCTCCGGGATAATCTGCAGGGGCACGCAATGTTCGGGCTGGATGAAAAGCATGGCAGTTCCAAGAAACTCGGGCATCATGTCGGATTGAACATATTACACAGCTTGGACTCCCGGGGTATCGTTCAAGCTCTAGCGCAATCTGCGCTTCACGTTTTCCAGAATGGTTCTCAGATAGTTTCCCTGACGGCGATCCACGGCGGCGGTCACGAGCGAGTGGGGACAAATCGGAGTGGCTCGCGGACTGAAGCCCGTCAATTGAGGCAGACCGTGGAAAGCATAGCGAGGATCATCCAGCCGGATTTCCCATCGTCCACCGATTGCTTTGCGAAAAGTTTCCCCGACGTATCGGGTCAGGCCGTCCAGTCTGTACGACTCTGCCGGGATCAATATTTTCTCGACGCTTGTATATTGTTTCAGGATCAGAGATTCGATCGTTTCTAAAGATTCTTCAGAATAATCCAATTTCAATGCGATGGACTCATCGAGATCGCTGATGAATCTCTGCAAAGCATCATCCATTGCGTATAGCCAGTGTTCAAAATCATCCGGATCAGCCGGAGTGACAAATGAACGTTCCAAAGTCATATTCTTTCCGTTCCGATTCTTCAACTGGCGCTGCCCGGACGCTGCCTGCCCAATCGGTTCCAGAGTAATTCGTTGATTGCATCTGCTTCGGCTTTGCCCACGATCCGGCTCGTCTGGATGATAAGGACACCCTCTCCCATCAATTCAACATGCTCACAATCTCGCGACAACACGGTGACCAGATCGCCGGGCATCTTCTGGAATGTTCTCTGGCAGAGCACATTTCCCAGAAAGTGGACAGGGTAGATGCGATAGATTCCATATCGTGAATTCGTCACGCATTTTTTCTCTTCCGGCCAATCGGCCAGACCCCAATCGGCATCACCCACAAAGGCAGAATAAGGCGAGAAAGCATGTATATATTCAGGAAAAACTTCCTGTACGAGAGCCTGGTAATCCTGCCTGGTCGGATTGAATTCAATCTTCATGAAATCGTCCGACATCCCCGCGTCCCTGAGTCCGGCTCGGAAGCTGTAAACGAGTGAGCCACGGACACCGGGTCCGAGATGTTTGGACAATCTGGATTCAGCCAGCAGCTCCCGGCCACAATTGGGCGCCGGCGGGCCACCGCGTCCCCCGAATCCCCATGGAGGGGAGATGCTGTTCATCGCCGAGACGATCCGGGCGTGCGTTTCCGGGATTCCGATCTCCGCGGTTGGGATCGAGCGGATCATGAGTTCGTATTTCATAATAGATATGAATACACCTTGTCAGTTCCCAGGCGCGACTTGGATCATATCAGTGACTCTCGCTCTCAGGATCAAATGTTGAGCCCGTAAATCCGGCTACCCAGCCACCCCCGTTTTCTGACACTTTTGGGCGGGATTGTGTCCGCGCCATCGGTCGGATCGGCCATCCCGCCATCGACCGGCAAGGTCCACGTAGTCACAACGAAAATAGCCAGGCGCAGCCCCGCGCACGCGGGGCAGCGCCTGGGAAAGAAGGACAAAAAGAAGTGATCGCGCCCCGCGGCCGCGGGGCGCGAGGAACGGGTGGCGGCGAATGCTTTGCTTCTCCGCGCCCCGTCCCCCGGGGCGCGCCGCCTGTTAAAATACCCGCTCGTCCAGGCGCTACCCGGCTGCGCCGGGTTGCGCCTGGCTATTCTCGTGGCGGTCCGAACGGGCCTGCCGATACACGCGCACGGGGGGATGGAGTGGGAATTCACCATCTTGTCCACTAACTCCGGCTCCGCCGGATGACGAAGTCGGAGTCGGCGCACCACGTGAATCCTTGAATCAATGCCGCGCCAATCTCTGGAGGGGAAGCGTTCGAGGCGATGCAGATCTCCCGCCCTGGCACCGGCACGAAACCCTCCCGGGCACCTTCGTTTCGGGTGGGTCGAATTCTCAGGATGCCGTCTTCGTCCATGATTCCGCAGCACACCGTCCCCTGCATCTGGGCCTCGATCGATTTCACGTTGAATGCTTGGAACAACGGGGCGCGCACAGCCGCCCAGTCGGTCTTTGAGCGGGGGTGGGGTACGCCAGCGACTGACTTCGAAATCGTGTCCAGCAGAATCATCCCCAACTCCTCGACCGCGACAGTTGCCGAGAGCGCGGTGAACGGCGGAGAGGCGATCCACACCCCGGCGGTCGTCTTTGAATCGGCATGTAGAATGATTTCGCCGCCTTTCCGATACGCTGTTGCTGATTTTATCATCAGTACACCTCGATGATTTTTACAGTAACTCCATTGTTTCGTCCATATTCTATAATTTGATCTAATATTTGTTTCTGTTCTATTGTTGCTCCACCTCTTGGAATAGCTAATTCGAGTCCTCTTGAAAGGATGTCTTCTTCATTGATGCTGATTCCAGCATGTTTAGCCCCACGAAATCGCTTTACTAAATCAATGTATCTTTCCGCTACTCGGATGAGATTTCGGGGATTTTGATATGTTTTTGCGCTCAGATCCATACTCTTGATACTTGTTGCTAAGCCATTTTCAAACCGATCAATTATTGGAAAATTATTTGGCAGGTTTTGGCCCAAGACCTTTTCAATAGCTTCACCACGAGGACCGGGTCCCAGTTTCCAGACAGACTCGGTTCTGACATCTGGATACTGTTTGGATAATATGGTTCCTATTTTAGTTAGCAAATTGCCTTCGCCCGGCAGGGAACGGGCGGCCTGGATCAGCTCCACGGTGATTCTGCCGGCGCGGTAGGCGCCCAGACCCAGCGAGGCCCAGCCGGCGGTGTCGGCGGCCAGGCCCGCCGCCCCGGCCGCGGCGGTGAACTCGGGCGCCATGCCGGCCTGGCCCACATAGGACGCCTGGCGCTGGATGCCGCCGATGGGCCCCGGGCCGGTGGCCACCCGGTCGGCGGTCAACTCGGTGAGGGCGGCGGAGAAATCGTGCGCGTCGGAGAACAGCTCGCTCACGTCCACCACGGGCCCGCCCTCGCGCACCGCCTGGAACAGCCGCGCCTTCAGGTCCGTGATGGA
>JAKPRU010000235.1 GCA_029557025.1 Candidatus Omnitrophota bacterium
GCGTATCCAGGTGGGTGCTGAACACGCTGTCACCGCTCATGTAATAGAGAATCCGGCTTTTGGGGGCAACCACCTCGAATCCCGTGTTAACGGTTGTCACCTGCCGTATTTCAAGCGATCCCAGGTCCACCGCAAACGCGCACCGTCCCTGATCGCCGTGCCCCATAAACGCCATCTTGTCACCTGATGCCGTAAAGGGATTCTGGTGAAAATAGAAGACTTCATTGGCCCCTTCCCGCCGGGAAAGACGTATCACCCGGTGCCCCGTCCGTGAATCCGTCCATTCATTTCCCGTAGAGGATGTCGGGGGCCATTCCCCCGGATCGGATACAGTGGCACACCCGATGACCAGGACAATTACGCCGATGAAAAAGGGTATTCTGATCATAATCAGGGTCTCCGCATTGTACATGGGACTCTCGGAAGACGCTTCAAGTTTTGGCGACTACGGCCGGAACCCGTGGTAGAGCAAGCCCGGACGCGGCAACATTCCGCAGTTTTCGGAAAAGCCGGTTGACTTTCCACCAGTCCCGGCAATAGACTTGCAGTGGTCACAAATAAGGGGCGCTCGGCCGGGGGAACACGTTTAAATAAGAAGAGGCAACTATGAGCCACAAACCCTATTCAAAATTCGACCCGGATGATTTGATTCTGCGGGATCATCTGGCGATCGAACGAACGCGCCTGGCCAACGAGAGAACGCTCCTTGCCTACCTGCGGTCCGGCGTGGCCATGCTGATCGCCGGTTTCACGATCATCCATTTTCTGCAGGAAGGCTGGTTCTGGGCGGTAGGAGTCGCGTGCTTGCCGGTCGGGGCGATTACCGGCCTCGTGGGCATCGTGCGATATCTGAAGATGGACAACAAGATCGCATCCTTTCCCCGTCCGTCCGCCGTGAAACCGGACGAAAACGACAGACAGGATACGCCTTAATCCCCCCTGCTTGTGCGGTTATCCGTATGCCCGCGGATAAACCAGAAGTATTTATTCGACGAACTCGAAGGACATCAGGCTCGTTACCGACACAGGAACGATGATATTGTCCGCACCCTGCACAACCAGTTCATATTCCGTTCCCGGAGACACGGTAAAGGCGGTGGTACACTTGGCGGTACCCTGGAGGTCCTGGTGAAAGCGCAAGTCATCGCCCTGGTAGATTTGGAAACGAAGCCCCTGCGCGGCAGCCTCGGGATAAACGTTGATCTCAATTTTCTCCAGGTGCCGGTCAAGCCAAGTGGATCCCGTGGACTTCCAACGCACCTTCTGCCTGAACGGCGT
>JAKPRU010000107.1 GCA_029557025.1 Candidatus Omnitrophota bacterium
ATGCGCGCCGCGCTGTCGAGACCGGAGGAACTGTTGTTTGCAGCGCAGGGACCGGTAGCGCAGTCTCCCGCTCCGGGAGAGCTGAAGTACCGCAAGTGCTTTACGTCCGAGCTCCGGCCGGAAGAATTGGAAATCGGCTACGGTGCGCTCAAAAACATGTTCCTGGTTTTTTGCGATGACGACATTATTGAGGGCAGCCACTTCTTCTCCGCCATGTTTATGGGAGAATCCGCCACCAAGATTGCCGGACATGGCCCGCACAAGCACCGGGATCCCGAGGTCGTAGTGGCACTGGGAACCGATCCGGACCATCCAAGGGAATTGGGCGCCGAATTCGAATTGTTTATGGGGCCGGAGATGGAAAAGCACGTTGTCAATAAACCGGCCCTTGTCTATATTCCCGCAGGCCTGATTCATTGCCCGTTCCGGGTAACCAAGGTGACCCGACCGTTCCTCTTCATCGACATGCAGTACTCTCCAAAGTCTGTGGAGACTCCGTTCAAAGACCTGGTGCCGCCCGAGATGAGGGACAAGTATATTTTCATCGAGTCCGACGGTTCCTCGCAGAAAAAGAAGCCGAAGGCGTAAGGCAGGAGTTGCCGCGCCTTTGAGAATTTTGAGGCTTGGAGCGAACTCCAAGCCTCAGCCATCGGCATCAGGCCCTGCGGCTCCACTCGCGGATTTTTGCGATCTCCTCGGCCTTGATTCCGAGAGATTCGAGAAATTCCTGGTGTGCTTCGGGCTCCATTTTCTCGAATTGTCTGTGCCAGTTTTGCATGTCCTGATCGTTCAGTCCTGCGGCCCGCATAATGTCAACCCAGCGTTCTTTGCTGATCATGTCCACTCCCTGTTGTAATTGTTTTTGTTTGAGAAGCTCCAGAATGTAACGCTGTTGTTCCCGGAACGCTGCGATTTCCCGGTTGAGGACACGTAGCCTCCGCCGCAGTATTTCGGCGGCGTCGCTGCCGCCGTCGCTGTCGAGAAGCTGCCCTATTTCCTTCAGGGGAATGCCCATTTGCCGGTACAGGCAAATCTGCTCGAGTCGCTCCACCTCGAGGGAGGAGTACATCCGGTATCCGCTGCGGCTTCTCCGGCTCGGTTTGAGCAAACCCAGCCGATCATAATAGAGAAGCGTACTGCGGGATAATCCGGATTCTCGGGCCAAAGCAGAAATGGTTGCCATGAGGGTAAAAGGTTCCTTTCTCCAGACTCCGCATTATTCCGAATTCAACCGCCGAAGGAAATGCTAAAGTATGAAGCTTTAGACAGGTCAACCGGGAAACGGCGCAAAAGCACCAGGGGGATTGGAATGGAAGAAATGATGCAATATCTGCGGCCCACGGACATCATCGATGCGCAGCATCCGGACATCCGGAATTTTGCCGGGGAGACGATCGGCGATTCCGTGGATGCGGTGGAGAAGGCGGTGCGCCTGTACTACGCGGTGCGCGACGGAATCCGGTACGATCCCTATTATCCTTTTTTCCGTCCTGAATTTTACCGGGCCAGCCGCGTGCTGGAAAAGCGCCGCGG
>JAKPRU010000111.1 GCA_029557025.1 Candidatus Omnitrophota bacterium
ATCGCAGCCGCCGCCCCAGAATGTGAGTTCGTTTCCGAATTCCGCCTTTAATTCTCTAGGATTCATACCTTCGCAAGTGATCTGCACGGGATTCATCGCATCCAGCCCCGCCTCAATTAGGTCGCCCAGAATAGGACGAACACCCCCGCAGCAGTGAAGCATCACCTTGACATTCGCCAACTCCTTCGCGCGATTCCAAAGGATTCTATGCCGTGGTTTGAAAAACTCCCGGTACATCTTCGGCGAGATTTGAGGGCCGGTCTGCATTCCCAAATCGTCGCCGAACAGGATGACATCGATATACTCCCCGACACACCCCAGGAACGATTCCAGATTCTTCAGGTGCATTTCCACAACGCGATCCAAAAATTCATGTGCCCTTCTCGGCTCCCCGGCAAGAAGCATAAAGAAATGGTCGTTTCGATACAGGAACTGCCCCATCTCCAGCAGGTTTCCGCCGAACAGGCCGATGATGGCGCGGTCTGTCTCCTGGCGCAGTTTCTTTGCCCCGTCGCGAAGAATCTCTTTCCCGTTCGGTCCGGCGACCAGCGGACCGGGGGGACAGGCGATGGCCGTCCACATCGATTCCTGCATGGCCGCCGGAATGTTGTCGATATCATCCTGCTCAAGAAACGGATAACTGCACTGCTCGAAATAAATCGCTCCATCCGGGAGTTTGGCAATCACATTTCCACTTTGGGACCGTATTACCCATTCCTTCTCGCGACGTTCCGGACTGGCCCAAGCCGGCATTTGGCAAGGCGTTCCGTCAGGGAGAACCCAATCGGCCCAGGCGTCCTCCTCGCGTGCGAACACGCGTCCCAACTCGATCGTGTCGATCCCGAAAAGGTCCAGGATATCCTCATCCACTATCGCCAGCTGCTGGATCGGATCGTACACACGCACCGGGCGCGGCGGTAATCCGAGATATTTCCGCAACTTGGGATACACTATCGCGCTAATCCCGGATGATCGGTGTCCCGACAGGTCTACCGGCACACGGTCAGGCTCGATATGGTTCAACGATGCAAGGACTCGCTCCCTGGAGTTCATTCCTCAGTCTCCTTCCGATGAAATTGCCCTGATTATATTTCATTTGGCAATAAATGGAAAATCTTCAGGATTCTATTCACTGACCTTTTGTATTTGACCGGTTTATAGGTAGACTTTGCGGATGTGTTTCTTGGGGCCACACAATGGCGGTCCGACACAATCTTTCTTCACAGGTTATGGGTATGAAAATCGGAGTTCCCAAGGAAACTTTTCCTGGTGAGCGACGGGTATCTCTCGTTCCCGCTGTTCTTCCTTCGTTGACCAAGGCGGGCATCGAAGTCCTGGTGGAATCCGGCGCAGGAGTCAGCGCCGCGTATCCCGACCGGGTATATTCGGAAAAAGGCGCCACACTGGTTCCTGATCGCGACACCTTGTTCTCCCAAGTCGAGATTATCATCCAAGTTCGTGGCCTCGGAGCCAATCCCAATGCCGGTCGTCAGGACTTGGCGCGATTGCGCAAGGGGCAGGTGGTTCTCGGATTGCTGGAGCCGCTTGCCGAACCGCAGTCCGTTCGGGATATGGCGCAAACCGGTGTCACTGCTTTCGCCATGGAGTTGATACCCCGCATCACGCGCGCACAAACTATGGATGTGCTGTCCTCCATGGCAACCGTATCCGGTTACAAGGCTGTCCTGATGGCGGCGGATACGCTGCCTCGGATGTTTCCCCTGTTGATGACCGCCGCCGGAACCGTATCTCCGGCGCGGGTGTTCGTGATCGGAGCCGGAGTCGCCGGGCTTCAAGCCATCGCCACTGCGCGACGGCTGGGAGCGGTGGTTCAGGCGTATGATGTCCGCCCGGCCGTCGCAGAGCAAATCCGCAGCCTCGGCGCAAAGTTTGTCGAATTGCCCCTGGAGGTAAAAGACGCCGAAGACAAGAGCGGCTACGCAAAAGAATTGGACGAGAGTTTCCTTCGCCGACAGCGCGAAATGATGGCCCGCGTTCTCGCCGAAAGCGATGGGGTTATCACGACCGCCGCTGTCCCCGGAAAACCTGCACCGAAATTGATCACTGCCGACATGGTGGCAGTCATGGCCCCCGGTTCGGTAATTGTCGATGTCGTCGCCGACCGGGGAGGAAACTGCGAACTCACCCGGCCCGGCGAAACCGTAGTCGAGCATGACGTACAAATCCTCGGACCGACCAATCTTCCCTCCATGGTGCCCTATCACGCCAGCCAGATGTATTCCAAAAACATGGCTGCCTTTCTGCTTCATCTGGTCAAAAAAGGCGAACTGCAATTGAACCTGGAAGATAATATCACCCGTGAGACCCTCGTCGTACGAGATGGCGAGGTCGTTCATCCCGCCGTTCGAGAGGCGTTGGGATTGCCGAAACTGGAATACACAGAAAAGAGGAGCGAATAATGGCCGATTTTGCTTCCGTGTTGACAATTTTCGTCCTGGCGATGTTTGTCGGTTTTGAAATCATTACCAAGGTCCCCCCCACATTGCATACACCCCTCATGTCCGGGTCCAATGCCATTTCGGGTATTACTCTTGTCGGCGCGCTGATCGCCGCCGGGTCCCATGAATGGCTCACTGCAACTCTCGGATTTCTCGCGGTGGTTTTCGGCACGATCAATGTGGTCGGCGGGTTCCTGATAACGCACCGCATGTTGCGGATGTTCCGTAGGAAAGAATGACACTATGATAACCGATACAATCGTAAACTTACTCTACGTTCTTTCTTCCGTTCTATTTATTTACGGGCTGAAGGGATTATCGCATCCCCGGACAGCCATGCGGGGGAACCTGATCGGTGCAGTCGGGATGCTGATTGCGATTGTCGCAACGCTCATGTTGGGGAATGTTCGTTGGGAGATTGTCATCTCCGGGATGATTATCGGTTCCGCAATCGGAGCCGTCTGGTCGTTCAAGGTTCCCATGACCGCCATGCCGGAACTGGTAGCCATGTTCAACGGGTTCGGTGGAATTGCTTCGGTACTCGTTGCCGGTGCGGCTTTCATCACTACCGAAACGGCAAAGGTCGATCTGCAAATGGCGATTTCCACGGCGGCCTCCGGGCTGATCGGAGGTGTAACCTTTACCGGCAGCGTGGTCGCGTTCTTTAAGCTACAGAATGTGAAATGGATACCCGACGGCGGGTTCTTCAGGGGACAGCAGGTACTCAGCGCGGTTCTCCTGATCCTGTGTGTACTGTTGGGGGCCGTGCTTGTTTAT
>JAKPRU010000124.1 GCA_029557025.1 Candidatus Omnitrophota bacterium
CCTGACAGTGGCGAGGTCGAGAATGGGACGGCGCGTATGGGATTTTGGGCGGGTTGATTTGGCTGGTCTGCGTTACGGCCCAGGGGGCCGCTGCCGCGGCCCCCTGGAAGTTGGAGACGAACGCGGCACCCGTTTTGTGTAGGCGATGGGAGGGTGGAACGGACGTCGGGTGAAGACCAGGGCGTCTTTTGATTGATGGAGAATAGGAGCGGGATTTCGGATTGAAGTGGAGATTAAGCGGGAAGTCTTGGGTATGCGTGTAAGGACAGGTTTTGTCTTGGGTTGTTGATGGGTTTTGTGGTTTTTGCTTTTTCGCTTCGCGTAGCGGGCTTGCAGCCCACTGAACCGCTTTTCCTGCGGGAAAATCGGGGGGCCTTCCGGCCCCTGCCTCCGGCCCCGCCTGCGGGCGGGCCGGGCTCCCGCCCTGCGGGGCGGGACGACGAGACGTGATACTTCTTTGAAGAAGATAGAATTTGCGTTAAATCGAATTCTTGGAAATGAAGGGATGGGGAGAATATGCGGGAAGACTGAAGTTTAGGATTTTTGGAAATGAGTGAATAGAGGGGGGGATCAGGCCCGGAAATGGAAATGGAAAAGATTCTTTGAAGTCCCGATATCTGTTTTTCGACAGGCAGCGCGGATTTCCGGGCAGAATTCTTGAAAATGAGAAACAACGTGAATGAGTTCTCTGCAAATCAAAAAACCAGGAATTCATGGTCCAAAGCTCTGAAAGAATCAAAAACTTTGCGTTCCGGTCAGGTGAATCCGAGCTGGCCCACGATCGGGCCATCTTCGGAAACAAATCCATGCGACGGCAAAACGCCAGCACCACGGCCGCACGTATCTGGCTTGGAGACCGAACAGACCGAGCCAACTGCAGCAACAGGGAACAGTTGGGGTGGGAACCCAAAGGTTGCGGGTGTCTTTTACAGTTACTCTTAACTACAACTCTTGACTTGCACATGATATAACAAATGGAATATTTTGATCCAGAGCACATGTCACTCTAAGAAGGGGATTCCTCCATGGCGGAGAAAGCGAGCGACTATCGCGAACTGTTGAGAGAAGTGCGACGGCAGCCAAGCATTAGCCAGGAGGATCTCGCACGCGAGCTTGGGGTAAGTTTCGCTACGATCAATCGGTGGGAAAATGGGCAGTCAAAACCATCGAGACTTGCCAAGTTCCAGCTTGATGCCTTCTGTGTGAGGATGGTGGATCAGGGCAGGTTAAGGTTGTCAATGGATATTGCCAGCGCACCGAGGCCGTACCAGGAAGACCGGAGTAGGCGAGGTAATCCTCAATGAATTTTGCAGAGAAACAGCCCATGTCCATACCTCTCGCTGCCATTCGTCTCCGAGCTTTGGTCCTGGCAATGGGGGAGTCGGTTCAGCCAGCTTGGTGGAAGACCGAGTTCCTGAACGAAGCGGGGTTTAGGTTTCTGGAAAGACTCTACCCTCGTACCTCATTTCAGGCCGCCGTGCATTCTGCCGGAAAAGTCGCCTGTTACGTTCATGACCGAGCAGTTGGCCGTGTCGGTGTGTACCACCTCTTTCGGTTACCCTACGTGATAGAAGCCGAAATGAGCCGTGTATCCCCCGATAACGACAAGGCTTTTGTATCCCAATTCCGCGCGAGCCTCAGCCGTCTTGACCGGTTGATGGTACTAATCGACTCACTCTGCGACGGCGTGACGGGCGAGAGTGCCGTATCCGGGGCGCAGCGGCTTGGGACCGACAAGGATTTGACAAATCTGACCAGCCTGCAGAACACGGCGGCGGTATACCGCCGCGCCTTTGCCCAGAATAGACCCGGCTTCCCGTATTTCACCGAGGAACAGATCGGAGGGGGCCGATGACTCTGGACAAGTACGTACAACGAAAGTACTCGACCGCCATCAGCAAGGGAGCCGGGATGGTTGAGGAAACGAGGCGTCTACTTGAATATTGGAGACCCGGCGAACCACTGGATGATTTTGCTCGTCGAGTCCAGATGGAAGGCTTGCTTGGAAACGCCACCGCGTACAGAACCCGCGACATTGTCAGGAGAGTATTCGCTCCGCGACTTCTCAGACCTACTGACAAGCCTGCTCGCATACTCCGACATCTATTGAGAGCCGGACTGCCCGGTCGTGTCTACACTGAACTGCTGTTCGTCTTCACAGCGAGGCAAGACCCACTCGTCTACGACTTTACGATCCGTGAATACTGGGCCGCCGTCCGAAGGGGAAGACCAGTCATGGACATGGACCCGATGGTCTCTTTCCTGTCGGAAGCACATTACGATGGTCGTTTGGACAACCAGTGGTCGGAGAAGGTGTCGGTGCGCATCGCCCGCTGCGTTCTCGGTCTCCTTCGGGATGTCGGATTCCTCCGCGAAGTCGTCCGGGGCCGCAGGGAGATCGTCAATTACCGCATGTCGGACGAGGGGGCTGCGATCTTGGCCCGGGAACTCAATGAAGCGGGGGTGACGGATTCTTCCCTCTGCAACCATCCGGACTGGGGGTTGTTCGGAATGACGCCGTCCGAAGTAGTGGAGAGGCTGGACGCAATCGGGGAACACCGCGGGGTGATCGTTCAGCGCGCCGGTTCGGTCGTGCATTTCACCTGGGTCGTCAAATCCATTGAGGAGCTGATCGATGTACTCACTCGATAACGCATTCAACGAACTGCTCGA
>JAKPRU010000130.1 GCA_029557025.1 Candidatus Omnitrophota bacterium
GGTTCTGGATCGAAAACGTTGGAAACAAATAGCAGGATAGACCGCTCCATCGACCGCCCGTCGCGGGAGTCGCTGCGGTATTCGCACTTCCTCAACCGCGTCAAGGTTCTCGAAACCGACCGCAGATGTCTGCGGATCATCGGTGACCCCGTCGATCCGAAGTGGGAGTGAATGCGCTTGCCGCTGGACTGGAACAACGGGCCGGGGCCACAGGAATACTATCTGCGCGGGTTGCCGCACACCACACTGATCAGAAGACTTCTGATGTTCGGTGCGGCCGCTGGTGGGACGGATATTCCCGCCGGATCTGTGTATGGACTCGACAAGCAAGGCATGTCCGGCCTTGTAACGGTGGGAGTTCAGGGGATGATTAAAACACCGCAGCACAACTATTGAAGCAAAAGGAGCATCATGAAAAAACTATCTGTGACTATTTGTCTAATTACAGTCAGTGGAATCGTTTTGGGAACACAAGACGGATCACTGGATGACGATGATGTTATTCTTCCAGACCAAGCAGCACTTAGAATGAGACAAGTTGCACCGACAACACGCCCTTGGCATGTTCCCGATGATTCACTAAATTCTGTGAATTCGGGATATTGTGGCGGCGTGGCCGACAGAATGATTTCCATAATGAACAATGGGTTGACCGGGGAATACAACTGGCTCAAGTCTGACCCTGCAATCCGAAAACGGCCTGTTACCCAAGTGCTGGAAGCTCTTTATAAAAGCGGGGATTCACCACAAATTACCAACATCCTGCACCAGGCACTCTTGGCCCCTACGAATTATTACCGGGACGCCACGTTCCATGCCTACGTGATGGCCTCGCCGGTGCCGATGGCGGTTCTCGCGGAAACGGTGGTCAAGCATTTTCCCGCTGAACAGCGAAGGGCATGGTACAACGATTCGCGCCGCCTCTCCTTCAAACCCGCGATAGACGCTCAATATATCGACCGCCCGTCCCGCGAGGCACTCCGTTTCGCGCACTTCCTTTTTACGGTAAAACAGATCGAGAGCGACCCCGAGTGCCTGCGAGCCATCGGGAATCCCGTCGATCCGAAGTGGGAGTGTCAACAAGAGAGAAAGGATAAAAAATGATGACGATGAGGATGGGTGTTTTACTGTGCTTTTTAGGCGTTTTTTATGCGTCTGCCGCTGTGGTGTCGCAGTGCGAG
>JAKPRU010000164.1 GCA_029557025.1 Candidatus Omnitrophota bacterium
CAGGCGGCCATCCCTCAGACAGGTAACGTCGCCTCGCCCAGCGGCAATACCAGGCGGGGAGAATCCGAAGGGTTCCTCCTCCCCCAACCGGAAATATGCGCCCGACGACCTCGATGGTTGCCGGCGGCCATTCCAAAACCTCCCCGATCCGGTATGGAAACCGTGGCGCGCCATGCTCCCCATACAGGTATGTGGCATGGGGATTGATCGAAGAATCGTTCCGGATTCCCAGTCGCGACAGAATCTCGAATTGCCATTGGCTGTTTCGTGAAAGGGAAAACCCCGGTGCGCGATGGCTTGTTACTCCGGTGATTCCCACCGCCTGAAGGGCCGAAAGACTATGCTCCAATGTGGACTCAAATTCACTCGGAGTCTGGTTGTGAACAAACCTGTGGTCGTACAAGTGAGTTCCGATTTCATGCCCCTGTCGAGCGGTTTCCGCGACCAGGTCCGGAAACCGGTCGGCGACCCAGCCCAGAAAGAAAAAGGTGGCCCGTGCCCGGTATTCGGCAAACAGTTCCAGGGTTGCGGCCATCCCTTCACGGATTCGCGAGGGATATTCTCCCCATCGTTCCACCGGAATCCCCTCCGGACTCATAAAATAGTCTTCGACATCTACGGTCAAGATAATCGGTGGAAGATCGTCGCACGGAATGGAGGATAAATTCATTGCCCGGACATTTTCATAAATCGGGATGCGGCTTTCAATTGATTCGATTTCTGTTTAGGCTACACTTCTTACAGAATCAATACGATGCCTCCGATCCATACCTTTCAAGAAGATGAAATCCTGGGGAAAGCCTACGACAGCCGCCTGATGCGGCGTCTTTTGACTTATCTCCGCCCGTACCGGCACATCGCCATTGCCGCTGTGCTGCTCGTTCTTTTGTTTGCCGCTCTGGATCTTTATATCGTGTATCTTACCAAGATTATCATTGATCGGTACATCCGGCCGGATCATGTCGCCGGGTTGTACCGAATCGCCGGATGGTATCTGATTGTTCTGACGGTCTCACTTTTTGTCCAGTACTTTGTGCTTTATCTCACAAGCGCAATGAGCCAGCGCGCGATGTTCGATTTACGGATGCAGATTTTCCGCACGCTGGAGCGTTATTCCTTGCGGTTTTTCAACCGGAATCCGGTCGGGCGTCTGCTGACACGGATCACATCCGATGTGGAAGCGCTGGATAATATGTTTTCCAATTGCGTGGTGTATGTGTTTCAGGATGTGTTTCTGTTGATCGGCGCCACGACGCTGCTGCTTTGGATCGACTGGGAATTGGCGCTGGTTTCTTTCTCCGTACTGCCGATGATTGTCTGGGCCTCTGTTCGATTCAAGCGCAAGGTTCGTGAT
This sequence comes from Candidatus Omnitrophota bacterium, assembly GCA_029557025.1. Classification (GTDB taxonomy): domain Bacteria; phylum Hinthialibacterota; class Hinthialibacteria; order Hinthialibacterales; family JAKPRU01; genus JAKPRU01. The sequence goes on from JAKPRU010000164.1 coordinate 1,355, forward strand.
TCCTACCGCGAGGTGCGGGTTCGTCTGGCAAAAATCAATGCTTTCCTACAGGAATGTATTCAGGGGATGACTACAATCCAGGTGTTTGCGCAGGAGAAACGCATGGCGCGGCAGTTTTCCGAGCGCAACCGGGATTATATCGACGCACAGGTCGATACGGTGTTTCATTACTCCATATTCTTTCCCATCGTTGAGTTTCTGGGCAATCTTTCCCTGGCGCTGATTCTCTGGTACGGGGCAAAAAAAGTATTCCGTACGGCCGGCTCATCGGATCCGCTGACGCTGGGCACGGTATTTTTGTTTATCCAGGCGATGAGCCGGTTTTTCGCACCGGTACGGGAACTGGCGGATAAGTTCAATATCATGCAGGCGGCGATGGCTTCCTCCGAGCGGATTTTCAAGATGCTCGACACGAACGATATCATCCCCGATCCTGTTTCCCCCGTCTGCCCCGATGCTTTTACCGGACATGTCGAATTTCGAAATGTCTGGTTTGCTTATCAGGACGAAGAGTGGGTTTTGAAAGACGTGTCCTTTACCGTGCAGCCCGGACAGACCGTTGCGGTGGTCGGTGCGACCGGTGCGGGAAAAACTACAATTATTAACCTTCTGTTCCGGTTTTACGATCCGCAGAAAGGCGGAATCTATATTGACGGTATTGATATCCGTGAAATGGACCTTCAATTTCTCCGCCGACAGATCGGGCTGGTCCTACAGGACGTCTTTCTCTTTTCGGGCGACATTGCCGGGAACATCCGCCTGGACCGCACGGAAATCACCGAGGAACAGGTCCAGGCCGCGTGTGAAACGGTCCAGGCCGATCCGTTCATTCGGCGACTGCCGGGAGAGTACAAGGAGCCGGTAAAGGAACGCGGAGCTACGCTATCGGTGGGCCAGCGACAACTGCTTTCCTTTGCGCGCGCGCTGGCTCATGATCCACATTTGCTCATCATGGACGAGGCCACCTCCAGTATCGATACCGAAACGGAATCGCTGATCCAGGAGGCTTTGGAAACGCTTCTGAAAGGTCGCACCAATATCGTCGTTGCCCATCGGCTGTCTACGATTCGACGAGCGAACCGCATTCTGGTACTCCACCAGGGAAAAATAGTCGAAGCGGGAACCCACATAGAACTATTGGAACGCGGCGGTGTCTATTCCCGCCTGTACCAGCTGCAATTCTGTAATCAGGAATCGAGGGCCTGAGCGAGAAACGTCATTCGCAGGTTCGCACGGCTATGCGCCCCTGGAGTGCGGCAGCGTAGCTGCCGCCTTTCCCCTGCTCCATCGCGGCAACAAATTCAGAAAAAAAATATCTCAAAAGAGGTTGACGCCGTAACGAGGATGCGATATGCTTATTGACGGTAGTGGTCCGCCTGTCGCATAGGACATGCAAAAGGGAGGAACGTCATGAGGAAATTACCCTGACCCTGGAGGGCCGCAAGCGGAAGGGTGTCCGCATCCCGGTCCCCCGCGCGAGCGAAAAAACGCGAAACAACATGAAGTGTGGCGTGGACAATCGAGTGATTGTCGCCCCGCAATGCGTGAAAGACACTACATCAGAACCCGCCGTGGCCATGAATGATCTATGTTTGGTTTCAGTGTGGAGAACACGGGTGCGTATCGCGCCGCCGCAGGAAATCCAGCCTCAGGAATAACAGGCGCGATTTCCTGCGACAGGCGGACTGTATGTCTGCCAAAGGAGGGGCGAAGCCCCGACGGGACTGAGCATCGCACACAATGGCCCG
>JAKPRU010000193.1 GCA_029557025.1 Candidatus Omnitrophota bacterium
CTAATCCGGACCGATGAGTTCATCCGGGGGGTGTGAGGGGGGGAACAGGGTGAAAGGTTGCCATTTAAAGCCCGTTCAGTTGGAGACGCCTCCGGGCAATCCCTCCTACACCAACCCATATCAAAGGCTTTGCAAAAGGGATTTTTCAGGTAGGATTCCCGCAAGACCAGGACGGTCCAGGTAGTTCATGCGAAGGGATGCAACCGGTCGAATAGAAAGGACGCCAGGCATGAGCACTCTTGTTGAACGGAACAAGCAATTAGCGCGCGACATTTTTGCCGGCAAGTCGCGGCGCACGGCGTTTGTCTATCATCCCCCGCAGACGTCCCTGATCGACGCCGGTGATTTCACAATATCGAAAGAACCGGTCGTCCAATGGGTTCCCTGGGTGGTTGAAAATTACCGGCTCCAAGTCGACTCGCTGGATCGATACCAGGATGACAGTGTGCCGATGGCCCGGCTTTCGACCGGCACCCAGATTTTTGCCCAGGCGTTCGGATGCAGGGTGCATCTTCAGCCCGACAGTCCCCCTTGTGCCATTCCCCGGGTGACCTGTGCCGCCGAGGCCGACAAACTCGAGGTGCCCGACATCTGGAAAACGGAATGCCTCGCCCGGATTTTCGAACTCGGCCATGCCGTGCAACGGGCGTTAGGCAAAGAGGTGGACCTGGGGATCTGTGATATGCAGTCCGGTTTCGATATCGCCGCCCAGATCTGGGATAAAAATGATTTCCTCTGTGCCATGGTCCTGGATCCCGATGCGGTCAAGCGGCTCAGCGCCAAGTGCGCCTTGCTGCTCAAGACGTTCCTGCTCGCGTTGCGCCGGGAATTTCCGACCCTGAATCCCTGTCATTGCCCGGGGAACTGGGTCCCACCGGAGTCGGGACCGTGGGTTTCGAATGACGAAGCCGGCATCATGAGCACGGGGATGTTCGAGGAGTTCTGCCTGCCGGAATTGAATGATCTGTCCGACACTTTTGGGGGGCTCGGGATGCATTGTTGTGCGGATGCCGAGTACCAGTTCCCGAGCTTTAATAAGATCCGGAACTGGTATGGCTTCAACCGGGTTCAGGCCAAGCGCGGATACCTGCCGATCCTGGATCATTTCGCCGGACCGGGTTCGCCGGTCCATTGCCTGGCCTGGGTGTCGGATGAGGGGATGGAACAATTGATGACCCGCGCCCCGGCCGGAACCCGGTTTATTTTTGCCCTGGCGGGCGCCGAGGGGCACGCCGTGCCGGACTGGCTGGCGCGCGGGCGGAGCTTGGATGCCGATCGGATGGGGGCGTTCGTCCAGCCGGTTTGATGCCGGTCAACCCCGGTGGGGGAGATAGTCCTTGAAATCCACAATGTGGCTCGCTTTGCCGCCATACCTTCTTCACTCCTCAGGCCTGATTACACTGGCCTTTCCCGACATGGCTTGATATATTAAAAACAAACGAAAGAAAATTCAGAAATGATCAATCGAACACAGATTCGAAAGTATGCCCGGGTGATCGGCCGAGAGTTTCGACCTCAACGGATCGTTCTATTTGGATCCTACGCACGCAGAAACGCGACAGAAGAAAGCGATGTGGATTTACTGGTGATCATGGATCACGACAAGCCCCGGAATGTGGATCAGGCCCTTGCCATGAGATTACGAACTGATGCTCCGTTTCCGATGGACTTATTGGTAAAACGACCTGCGGAAGTGACTGCGCGACTGGCGATGAATGACACTTTTATCAAAAGCATTCTCGAAGGTGGGGAAGTGCTCTATGAATGCCCCGGTTAATGAGTGGATCAAAAAAGCAGAGGAAGACTTTCGGGTGGCCCTGTCATTGCGCCAGTTACGTCGGAATCCCCCTCATAATTCCGTGTGTTTTCATGCGCAACAGTGCATTGAGAAATATCTCAAGGCGCTCTTGGAGAAGCAAGGGGGCATGATTCGTAAAATTCACGCGTTACCCGTTTTGTTGGATCAATGTGCAGAAACTTATCCCTTCCTGATTGCGAT
>JAKPRU010000199.1 GCA_029557025.1 Candidatus Omnitrophota bacterium
CATCGTCACACTCCGGAGATGGAGGATATTTTAAGCCGAGTTTCCGGGCGAACGGTCCGACTGACTTTTGTGCCGCATCTCCTGCCCATTCGGCGGGGAATACTGGCTACCCTGTTCGGCGAGAAATCGGGGAATTATTCACTCGATGATCTCCACCGCCTCTATGCCGACACGTATGCCGGTGAGCCGTTTGTCCGCGTGCTGCCGCTGGGAGAGGCCCCGGTATTGCATTCTGTCCAACTCACCAATTTTTGCGATATCTCGGTACACGAAGATCCGCGTACCGGCAAATGGGTGATCCTGGCGGCCCTGGACAACACCGGCAAAGGAGCCTCTTCGCAGGCCGTTCAGAACATGAATCTTCTGGCAGGGTTGGATGAGCGTACAGGAATCTGGCCTGCGCGTTTGTAAGCAGGTTTCATTATCTCGTAGGGAAGCGAGGATAACCGTCTTGTGTCGTTTCATGCTTCGTGGTTTGTGCGCAACGATATTCCTGACCTTCTTGAGTTCCGTTGCAATCGGGCAAAATCCATTCCGCACCACCGCTTTCTCCGAACCGAAATACTGCCGACTACTGGAATCTTCCGCAGAGCGGATCCGGCTGTTTTTTGAGTGGCCCCGGCCGGACAGTGACTACCCGCCCGAAGAGGTCTACCTGGCGGTTCCGTTCTCCGGTGAGAGGGAGTTTACTTATGATCGATGGCGTGTAGAAATTGGGCCGGCCCAGGGTGATCGCACAGTTATCGCGGGGGACTCCCAGAGCGCCTCGGCTGAGAATCTCGAACAAATCAGGGATATCCTGAACCAGGCCGGAGAGACAACGGGACGGACAGAGTTTTTTTTCCATGAAGTCCGGGTCCTTAAGGTAGTCATAAATCCCAACTTTCTCGCTCGTGTAACGAATGCCCAGTATGCCGGGAAACGGATTTTCATTCGTGAATTAGAGTTGACCATCCGTTTTGTCAACTCGGCGGGAAGTCTTCTTCCACCGCAAAATGAGCAGTCGTTTCCAGGCGGATTTCCTTCCCTCTACCGGCATCTTCTGCTGAATCATGAATCGGTAAATCTTTATCGAACGCGACCCGACACTGTACCCCCCCCATTGGAAGCCGGTTGGTCCGGGGGTATCGGCATTCCACAGGCCGGACCCGGCGAACGAGCCCGACGCGAAAACGCGGTTAAACTTCTTACACGTGGGGATGGCCTTTATGCAGTCGGGATGAAAGACATCGAAAGAGTCGGTCTTTCACCGGCCGCGA
>JAKPRU010000200.1 GCA_029557025.1 Candidatus Omnitrophota bacterium
AAAAGGAAGGTGCAGCCTGAGCATTCCCCTCCCCCGAAGATCGAGGGAGCGCAGGGTGGGGGTTGACTGAATAACCAGGCAGGCTGAGGGTTGAAGAACGCAGATCAGGCCAGGAGTCAACAGGATGGAAACTGTTCACGAGAACGATCTCGATTACCGCAACGGCGACTGGGGTGTCAAGTACCTGTTCCGTGGACCGAAAATCGAATGGGGCGTGATTCTAATCAAGCCGGGTAAAAAACTGGGGGCGCATTACCACGATGAGGTAGAGGAACATTTCCTGATCCTGGAGGGCCATCCGACCCTGGTAATCGACGGAGAGGAACACGCCTGCACACCCGGCCAGGCATGGCGGATTGAAGCGCCCCATAAACACAACCTGGTTAATGGCACGGATGGTCCCGTGAAAGTAGTTTTTATCAAAACGCCTTATCTGCCGAAGGATAAAACGGATTGCTGAAAGGAGCAATGCGTTAGCCCTTGCGTTTGAATGGCAAGCCTTCACTGTATGGGCGAATGCTCGCCAGGTAGCTATTGAGGGGAGATTTATCTTTGGAGACACTCGAGAAGAACGGTGGCCCGCATACTTGGGACATGGGTAAGATGCCCAATGCCACATTCCTGCGCCATCGCTATCCGAGCAGGAGATAATGCAAAATAGCTTTCTGCGTATGCAGGCGGTTCTCGGCCTGCTCGAACACGATAGATTGTTCGGATTCCATAACCTCGTCCGTGATTTCCTCTCCCCGATGAGCCGGAAGGCAGTGCATCACATAAGCTCCCGGTTCTGCTTTTGAGAGAAGCGCGGCATTAACCTGGTACTTCGCAAAGACCTGCTTGCGGACCTCCGCCTCTTCTTCCTGGCCCATGCTGGCCCAGACATCCGTATACACGGCTTTCGCCCCCCGCACGGCACGGTCCGGATTCGGCTCGTAAATGATTTCCCCGCCGCTCTCATGGGCCAGCACACGAGCCTGCTCAAAGATATTCCTGTTCGGCATGTAGGTTTCGATCTCCGGGGTGGAAACCGTCATACGTACTCCCATCAGTCCGGAAAGAAGCATGAGCGAATGACAGACATTGTTTCCGTCGCCGATGTATGTAAGCGGAAATCCCTTCAGGTTGTATCCAAGCCATTCCAATGTGAAAAGATCGGCAAGCGCCTGGCAGGGATGCGCCATATCCGAAAGAGCGTTGATCACCGGCACGGAGGCGTATTTGGCCAGGTCGAGAATGCTTTCCTGCTTAAAAACGCGGGCCACGATGACATCCACCCACCGCTCCAGGTTTCGCGCGACATCGATCACCGGTTCCCGTCTGCCCAGGGAGATATCGTGGTTGCTCAGGTAAATGGAATATCCCCCCAGCTGGTACATTCCGGTCTGGAATGTGACTCGTGTAC
>JAKPRU010000248.1 GCA_029557025.1 Candidatus Omnitrophota bacterium
GAGGCGCTGATATAGGGCATGATCCCCAAGGCGAAAATGGAAACGCGCCGAAATGCGCCGCCGGAGAAAAGGTCGATCAGGCTAAACATCCCGCCGGGCGTGCTGACCGATTTGATGGCTTGCGGATCGACACCCGGCACCGAGATAAAAGCCCCGATCTGCAAAATCGCGAGCATGGCCGCCGTAAACAGAATCCGCTTGCGGAGCTCGCGAACTCGAAATATGCGTACAACCTGATCAATCATCGTTCCGTGTTCCGATTGGAGCTCAATACTATTGGGCGGCTGCCTGGCGCGGTTGCGCCCCTCCACCGGCCCGGGCTAATTTCTCTCGCGCGGATGCGGTAAAAGCATCCGCCTGGACGGTCAAGGCGATCCCGATCTCGCCTCCGCCCAGGATTTTGATAAGGCGATCGGGGTGACGAACAAGCCCCTTCTCGCGAAGAGACTCCGGTGTCACCGTCACACCGGCCTCGAATCTCGAAGCCAGATCTCCAAGGTTGACCACTTGGTATTCCTTGTGAAATGGATTCTTGAATCCGCGTTTTGGGATTCGACGGGCGAGGGACATCTGGCCCCCTTCAAAGAACGCCCGGTGTTTGATTCCGGAGCGGCTCCGTTGGCCTTTTGTTCCCCGGCCGGCGGTTTTTCCTGTACCCGATCCCGGACCCCGCCCAACACGTTTTCTTCCTGATTTAGCCACGATCCCGTACCTCTTAGACTTCCTCGACCTCAATTAGAAGGCCGGCGGTTCGAATCATCCCGCGTATCTGCGGCGTATCCTGATGGATCACAGAGCTGCCGAGTTTGCGCAGGCCGAGAGCCTTAACTGTTCGACGGTGTTTGGGAACTCGACCGATAACACTACGCTTGAGAGTGATTTTCAGTTGCCCTGGCATCAGACCAATATCTCCTCAACCGTTTTCCCGCGCATTTTCGCGATTTGTTCCTTGTATCGGAGCTGCTTAAGCGCGTCCACGGTGGCATTGACCACGGTGAGCGCATTGGCGCTGCGAAGCGATTTTGCCAGAATATCTTTGACTCCGGCGGTTTCGACGATGGCCCGAACCGGGCCCCCCGCAATAACACCTGTTCCCCGCGAGGCCGGTTTCAGCAAAACCCGTCCCGCCCCCCGCTTGCCGGTCACTTCGTGAGGAATGGTGGTTCCGAGCAGAGGGATGCTGAACATGTTTTTCTTGGCCTGCTCGATGGCTTTGCGAATCGCATCGGCCACCTCGCCCGCCTTCCCAAATCCGACGCCCACCGTCCCGGCCTCATCGCCCACAACGACAAGTGCGCTGAAACTGAACCGGCGACCGCCTTTCACTACCTTTGCCACACGATTCACGTAGATGACGCGGTCTTTCAGTTCGGTTTCTTTTTCCTCCGGCATGTCCGGAGTGTCGTCGTCCATTCTCTCAATTTTTGCGTCTTCTGGCATAGTTATCTGTTGTCCTGTGCCAAACGTGGCTACCGGCCTCCGAGTCTTAGAATTCCAGTCCGCCCTCTCGCGCGCCATCCGCCAGGGCTTTCACACGTCCGTGATAGATGTATCCGCCTCGATCGAAAACCACACGGGAAATCCCGACCGCAAGCGCGCGCTTCGCCAACTCCAACCCCACGGTCTTGGCGCCTTCCACATTCGTCCCCCTAGTCGTTTCACGGGCGAAATCCTTCGCCATACTGGAAAAGGCAACACGGGTTATGCCCCTGTCGTCATCGACAATCTGGGCATAGATGTGTTTAGCGCTTCGAAAGACACACAAACGCGGGCGTTCCCCCGTTCCGTGGATCTTCTTACGAACTCGTTTATGTCTTCGTTCCCGTCCAACCAACTTTCGATGCATCGGTTTCCTCTTCTATCCGACCGTTCCGGGCAATCAGGCGTTTTTCTTGCCCACTTTGCGCCGCACAAACTCGCCTACGTACCGGATCCCTTTGCCTTTGTAAGGTTCCGGGGGCCGGAACGAACGGATTTTCGCGGCGGTTTCACCCAGAAGTTGTTTGTCGATCCCTTCTAGGGTAATCATCACATTCCGGTCCACAGTCGCGTTAATGCCTTTCGGCAGTTCGTATCGAATGGGATGGGAATAGCCGACCTCAATGTTCAGCGCATTTCCCTGAACGGCGGCACGGTAGCCCACGCCCTGGATTTCCAATTGGCGCTTGAATCCGGAGGTCACTCCGGTGACCATATTGGCAACCAGCGCCCGTGTCAGACCATGGAGCGCCCGGTGAATCCGGATGTCGCTGGGACGTTCCACTACCAACACACCGGCGTCATTCCGGACCGTGATCGGCACCGGAATGGACATCTCCAAATGTCCCTTAGGGCCTTTCACTTGAATCTGCGTTCCGGAAAGAGTCACTTCCACTCCTCTCGGAACAGCTATAGGTCGTCGGCCGATCCTCGACATGTTCGTCTCCGTCATCTAGTACTATCGAATCTCCGCTGCCCTCGCAGCGACTCACCAAACCTTACAGAGGATTTCTCCTCCGATTCCCCGTCGGCGCGCCTCTTTATCGGTCATCAATCCACGGGAAGTAGACAGAATGCAGATTCCCATCCCGCCGAGAATCCGGGGGACGGTATCTCGACCGCAATACTGCCGCAAACTGGGTCGGCTGACACGGGTCAATCCGCTGATCACCCGTTCCTGTTTCGGACCGTATTTCAGGAACACACGAATGGTTCCCTGTTTTCGGTCCTCGAGGACACGATAGTTGCGGATGTATCCTTCCCGTTTGAGGATATCCACGATTCCCCTTTTGATTTTCGACAAGGGGACTTCCACTTTTTCCTCGCCCGCCAAATTGGCGTTTCGGATGCGCGTTAAGAGATCAGCAATCGGATCCGTAACCGGCATTATCTCACTCCATTCGCTCTGTCAGAGCCTGTTCCGCCCTCAATCGGAGCGTCACCAGCTCGCCTTAATCACCCCTGGAAGGTGGCCTCCCAGGGCCAATTGCCTCACACAGACCCGGCACAGCTGGAATTTCCGGTAATACCCCCTGGAACGTCCACATCGTTTGCACCGGTGGTATTGCCGGACCTTGAATTTTTGCGGGCGGCGCGCTTTTACGCGCAGGCTGGTTTTTGCCACTGCTCGTACTCCTCTATCGTCTGAACGGCATTCCGAGGCGGGTGAGCAAAGCCGCCGCCTCCTCATCCGTCTTCGCCGTTGTCACAATCACGATATCCATTCCCTGCACTTGCGGGATGCTGTCATACTCGATTTCCGGGAATACCAGTTGCTCCTGTAACCCCATGGCATAATTCCCATGTCCGTCGAATGAGCGCGGCGACAACCCGCGAAAGTCACGGATGCGGGGAATGGTGATGCTCATAAGCCGGTCCAGAAAATCGTACATCCGGCTCCGACGCAGGGTGACTTTGCATCCGACCGACATTCCCTGGCGAAGGCGGAAATTGGCGATGGCCTTTCGGGACTTGGTAATCACCGGCTTCTGGCCTGCGATCACCGCCAGGTTATCGCGTAAGGCCTCGAGAAGCTTCTGGTCGCGGCTGCCTTCGCCGACACCCATGTTGATAATAACTTTCGAGACTTTCGGAACCTGCATGACATTCTTATATCCGAATTCCTGAATCATCTCCGGCACGACACGTTCCCGGTAGAGGACCGTGAGCCGTGGCCGATAGGTTGCTTCTTTCTTTTTTTCTGCCATTGTCGCTTCCTCGATTCCTTACCGAACCTTGACCACATTGGAGGGATGGATCGGGCCTTCTCGTTCGATAATCCCACCGGGAATCTGGCGCTGCGGCTCGGGGCGTCGATGCCGTTTTTGGAAATTGATCCCTTCCACGTACACGTAGCCCCGTTTGCGATCCACCCGAAGAATCCGTCCGGTTCGTCCCCGGTCTTTTCCGACCAGAACTTTCACCGCATCGCCCTTCTTCAGCCGAATTCTGTCCACCGTTTTCATCAGAGCACCTCCGGGGCAAGCGAGATAATTTTCATGAACTTGCGTTCTCTCAATTCCCGGGCCACCGGGCCGAAAATACGGGTTCCGACGGGATCCCTGGCCTCGTTCACAATCACCGCCGCATTGTTGTCGAAGCGGATGGTCGAACCATCGGGCCGGCGGAGTTCCTTCTTGGTCCGCACGATCACGGCCTTCACAACGGAACCTTTTTTGATATTGCTCTCCGGGATGGCCTCTTTCACACTGGCCACGACAATATCTCCGATTCGGGCATATCGCCGTTTGGACCCGCCCAACACTTTGAAACACATAATTCGGCGGGCGCCCGAATTGTCTGCAACTATCAGATTCGTATATTCCTGTATCACCGAATCACTCCTGCGCCGCTAGAGTTGAACGGCCTTGCGTACCGTTTCGAGATAGCGCCATCGTTTCGTTTTCGACAAAGGTCGAGTTTCCATAATCCGGACGATGTCGCCGATTTGACACGCCCCGTTTTCATCATGGACCGCAACCCGTTTGTGCCGTCGTATGGTTTTTTTGTATTGCGGGTGTGTCACCAACCGTTCTACCATGACCACGGCGGTCTTATCCATCGCCGTGCTGACCACTTTCCCTTCACGTACTTTTCGTCGATTCCGCATGGGTATATCCTCTTATTTCCCCGCAGGAGCTGCGGCGACAGCCTGTCGGCGCTCGTTCTGAACCGTCAACGCCCGCGCGATATCCCGGCGAAGTTCACGAACCTGGCTTGAACCGGACAATTGCCCCGAATGGAGTTGGATCCGCATCTGCAGCAAACTTCGCTTTAGATCGTCAATATGATTGACCAGTTCCTGGTCCGTTAACGCTCGAAATTCATCCGCTTTCATCGTTCTCTTTTTCCGTACCCTTTACCGATGTCTATCCTCACACCCGAGTGACAAAGGCGACCTTGAGGGGCAGCTTATGCCCCGCGAGTCGGAATGCTTCCCGGGCCAATTCTTCCGGTACACCGCTCAGTTCGAACAGGATGTGCCCCGGCTTGACAACCGCGACATGCATTTCGGGGGTTCCTTTTCCCTTGCCCATGCGTGTCTCCGCCGGTTTGGCGGTGATGGGTTTATGGGGGAAAATGCGAATCCACAGCTTGGCGCGACGGCGAACCTTTCGGGTTATGGCGATACGGGCCGCTTCGATCTGTCGCGCGGTCACCCAAGCGGGGGACATCGCTTTCAGGCCGAATTCCCCGAAGTTGACCTTATTGCCCCGGCAGGCGATACCCCGGCGATTGCCGCGATGCACTCTACGAAACTTTTCACGAGCCGGTTGTAACATCAGACAATGGCCTCCTCGGTTTCCTCTTCTTTCGGGCGCTCGCCGATCACTTCCCCTTTGAAAATCCAGACTTTCACCCCAATCTGTCCGTAGGTGGTTCGCGCTTCCGCGAATCCGTAATCGATATCCGCCCGCAGAGTGTGCAACGGCACACGTCCCTCGCGGTACCATTCCGTGCGGGACATTTCCGCGCCGCCCAGACGACCCGCCACCATCACTTTAACCCCCTGCGCGCCGGCACTGACGGTGGCCTGCTGCGCTTTTTTGAGGGCACGACGGAACGAGACACGTCGGACCAACTGCATGGCGATATTCTCCGCGACCAGCTGGGCCTCCAAATCGGGAGATTTCACTTCTTTGATCGTGATATGAACCTGGCGGTCCGTCAAACGAGCCAGGATTTTCTTCAATCGTTCGACCTCGGAACCTTTTCGACCGATGATAATTCCGGGCCGGGCCGCGTGGATATTGATCCGCATCCGCTGTGTGAACCGTTCGATCTCGACGCGACTGATCGCCGCATGGGCGAGACGTTTCTTGATCGCTTCGCGGATCGCCAAATCTTCATGAAGAAAATTCGCGTAATCCCGTTCGGCATACCACCGCGAACTCCAATCCTTAATGAAGCCCAGCCTGAATCCGTATGGATGAACCTTTTGTCCCATCAAAACTCTCCGTACCGCCCCGTCGGTCTCATTCTGCCTTTGGTTTACTCCGTGGGAGCCAATTCCACCGTTACGTGGCTCATTTGTTTGCGAATCAACGCGGGACGTCCTCGAAATCCGGGACGTCTTCGCACAAACGATCCGGCCCCATCCACACAAACGCTTCGGACATACAGTTCGTCCGTGGCATACTCCGTTCGCTCTTCCGCGTTGGCTCCCGCCGATTTGATCAGTTTGAGCAAAATCGGCGCAGCGCGCTTATTGACAAACCGGAGCACGCCGACCGCTTCGTCGTATTTCTTACCCCGAACCAGATCGGCCACGAGACGCATTTTGCTCGGCGAGATCCGCACGCGCTGCAACCGTGCACTCATGCTTCGGGGTCCCCGTCGTTTCTCTTTGCCCATTGTACCAGTCCTTCGGTTTCGAGTAGTCCGCGTTATTTCTGCCTGAGAATGCGAGCCGTCTTGCCGCCGTGCGCTCGGAACGTACGAGTCGGGGAGAATTCGCCCAATTTGTGCCCGACCATGTTCTCCGTAAGATACACCGGAACGAATTTCCTTCCGTTGTATACCGCGATGGTGTGGCCGACCATCTCGGGGACAATAGTGCAGCTTCTGGCCCAAGTTTTCAGGACCTGCTTTTTGTTCTCCACATTAAGCGCTTCGATCCTTGTGAGAAGTTTCTTGTCGATATAAGGACCCTTACGCAACGATCGTCCCATGGCGATTTCCTCTGCTGTTCATCCGAGAATTATTTCTTTTTACGCCGTCGTTGAATAATCATCCGATCGGTTCGTTTGTTCCGTCTTGTTTTGTAACCTTTGGTCGGCTTTCCCCAGGGAGTGCAGGGATGCCGTCCGCCGGATGATTTCCCTTCACCGCCGCCCAGGGGGTGATCCACGGGATTCATCGCGACACCGCGAACATGCGGTCGGCGTCCCATCCAGCGTTTCCGTCCGGCCTTCCCGATGCTGATATTCTCATGATCGAGATTGCTGGTCTGACCGATGGTAGCGCGGCAGTCCAGGTGAACCAAGCGAATCTCCCCGGAGGGAAGCTTGAGCCGCCCGTATTTGCCCTCCTTTGCGACGACCTGCGCGCTGGTTCCGGCGGCTCGCGCCAGAGAGGCTCCCTTGCCCAGTTTCAACTCCACCGCGTGAACGATAGTTCCATCCAGGATATTTCGGAT
>JAKPRU010000259.1 GCA_029557025.1 Candidatus Omnitrophota bacterium
TTCCGGTCGCGTTCGGGAAGTCGCAGATGCCGGGCAAGCCGGTCGCTGAGATCAGCGATTTCCACGGTCCATCCGGCTGTCGTCGGGTCGCCCCGTTCAAGCAGGTTGGCCATTCCCCGCAAGGTGTGGACCGCGAGATGACGTTCGCCTTCCCGCACAAAGGCATTATGAATAGCGAGAATGATCTGCTCGGCAATCGTAATCAATGTCTCGCGGTCTCCCGGCGTAAACAGGTCCTTGCGACCGGAAAGCATCAATACTCCCTCCAAGTCTTCATCCACCAGGGGAACCGCCAGGTAGGAACGTTCGGGATACCGGCTCCCGTCTTTACGCCAGGGCGGGCAGGATTCCGGAATGGGATTGTAAATGATGGCTTGATAGCTCTCGGCGACCCAGCCGATCAATCCCTCTCCCGGCTTGACTGGCCGAGACCCGATCTCGTTTTCGTCCAGCCCCAGTGTGAATCGGGGAATCAGGTTCTCCCGCCGGTTGTCATAGAGAAACAACGCGCATTTTCCCGCTTTCAATAACTGTCGTGCCTGCTGGGATACCCGGCAAATGAGGTCCTGTACGGTGTCTGTGCTGCCGATGAGGCGGTGGATTGTGTGGATAGTGGCAAGCGCCGTGCGGCGTTCGTTCAGTCGCTTGAATATCACAGCGTTATCCAGGGCGGTGGCCCCGCCGGTGCTCAACAGGTCCAGCAGACGATATCGAGAAGGGGAAAACGCGGGGGGCTGTGCGACACCGGTTGCGAACAGGCCGACAAAATACTCGTTTCGGAAAAAAGGAACGACCAGGATCTTCTTGTCGGCCCAATCCGGCCAATTCGCCCGAATCCAGACCGCCAGCGGATCATCCGCATCCAGACATTGGGTGCCCTTTTGAAACAGGCGGGCAATCTGTTTTGCATAGCTGATCCGACCGATGGCGGGCGGCCGACACTGAAACGTCTCCGGATCCACCCCCTCTGCATGGGCAACAAAAAACATCCCATCCTCATCCGCCAGGAAGATCAGTCCGCTATCCACAGAAATGGTCCGAAAAATCTCGTCCATCACTCGACGCAAGAGAGTATTCAGATCCAAAACTGTAATCGTCTCGGACCAGAGACTGCGCACGATCTCCAGGTCGTCGTTTCCTTCCAGCGTATGGCTGAGCAGGTTCAAGTATCCGTTCAACAGGGTGAGAATCCCACCGAGAAGATGAGCCTGACTCTCGGGAACATGACACAGCCCGATCCCTCCGAGGGACCGGCTGCGATACGAAAAGACAGCCATGCCCTGGCAGAATCCGGGACAGCAGGGAACGACTTCCCCCGGTAAAGGAGGCTTCCGGTGCAATTCCTGCGCCTTTTCAATCTGAAGGTTGCGCAGGTTTTCGTTCAGAAGGGCTTCGCTGCAGAACGGTGTGGTGGGAGCCGCCGGGAACGGAATCCGCCCCAGGGTCTCATCGCTGACCCACCAAACCGCCTCCGGCAAAACATTCCGGAGACTATTGTACAGCGACACGATATGCGGATTTGCCGCAATATCCAGAAGCCGCAAGTATAACGCCGGTTCCGACAGGGCCATGTTTACTGACTATCAACTCCGTGTTTCTTGTTGTCCGCCGTGACTCATCCTAGCATGGTACGGGTTCCATCGAGTTTGTTCCAGTTCTATTCTCCAGAGAAAGCTCGGTCACAACCATCGCGCCGAGGAGTTTTGCGATATCTGGTGAACCCTCACCTGACCTCCCCCGATGTTCGGGGGAGGAACCTCTCCAGAGTTTGGGGGAGACAGAGAGGGGGTTGTGCGTAACTCCACTCCTTTGTCTGCGGTGTGTGTGGTGACGCTTTCTTCACCCAATCACCGGCCCCGCCATGCTGAAACTTATAGAGTGGCACGGATACGGTTTTTGAGATCTTCCCGCCGAACGGGATCGGTGATCTTGTTCCCATCCTGGTCCGTTACGTAAAAGACGTCCACCGCACGGCTACCCTCTGTAAGGACCCGCGCGAACAGGATATTCATTCCCATTTCTGAAATCGCCGATGAAATCGCCTGAAGAAGCCCTGCGCGATCCACGGCCACAACATCGACCACCGAACATCGCCCGCCGGCATCATCATAAATATCAACTTTTGGTTCGAAGCTGGCCCGTTTGGGGCGGGGGCCATACCGGTCCGGAGGAATGGGGGGAAGCGCACCCTCGGAAACGAGCAGACGTTGTAATCGCTCACGCAAAAGTTGTTTGCGCATCTCGTTTACCGGGCCGCCTCCCAGCAAATCAGAGATGAGAATGTTGTTGCAAACCACACCATCCTCCCGTGTGTTCAAGCGAGCGCCAAAGATGGAAAAGTTCTCCAGCATGATCGCCGTGGCCATACGGTTGAACAGCCCGACTCGGTCGCGTGCCACTACAAACACTTCCAGCATGGATTGATTCGCTTGAGCCTGAAAGCCGATCCTGGGTGTCGTCCCGTCGAATTGTTGAATCAGATCGAGGTGTGCACGAATAATCGAGATGGGTTGGAACCGCGCATAACTGTCGGGAAGAAGTTCCAGGTGTTTTCGCACAAACTGTTCCGGGTAGTCCTTTGCCAGCGTGCGGATCACCTCCTCGCGACGTTCCTGCACGGATTCGCCACCCGGACCCGGCAGCGTTTTTCCTTCCAGAACCTGTTGTGTTGAAAGATACAGATGCACTAACAGGTGATTTTTCCATTCGTTCAGGAAATCTTCGGAGATCGCCTTGGTATCCACGTGGGTCAGCAGGTACAACAAGTCAAGGCGGCGTTTGTTGTCGATCCGTTCGGCAAACTCGGTCACCACTTCCGGCGCTGTCAAATCATGCCGCTGGGCCGTGTGAGACAGCAACAGATGGTTGGCGACCAGAAAGCGAATATCGGAGCGATCCTTTTCCGAAAAAAGAAGCCGAGAGGCAATTTTGTCCGCCAGGTCCGAGCCGATTTCGCAATGGTCCCCGCCGCTTCCTTTCCCGATATCGTGACAAAACACCGCCAGTCGCAACACCTCGCGAGAGACACCTTTTTGCCAAAGCGCTACGCGTTCGTCTGTGAATTCCAGCGTGTCTTCGTGCAGAGTCTCCAGATGATGCAATGCCAACAGCGTGTGTTCGTCCACGGTATATCGGTGGATCAGATCGTTTCGGACCAGGTTCTCAATCCCGCGCCATTCCGGGAATAACCGGTGGAGAATGCCGAGCCGTCTCATAATCCGCAATACCGGAACAATCCGTCCCGGCCAATCGAGAATCATTCGGACCTTGCGGACCGTATCCTCCTGAGATCGAAATGCCTCATCGATGAGGCGACGATTCTCGTGGACGGCCGCCGCGGCCGACTGAGTCAATGTCGCCCGCGATTTCACCGCATGGACAAAGATGTCCAGGATGCGTTGCGGATTGTTCTCAAAAAAATGCACATCCCAGGGAGTGTCGATTTCATTGTTCTGCAGCGAGAGACCGTCCCCCAGGTCTAATCGCCGAACCCGTCCGATCCACCGCTCCCACATGGGACGGGGGGTTGTCTGACGGGTTATATGATCGGCGAATTCCTGTACTACCAGGGCTGCGCGATAGTAGTCCCGCATCAGGATTTCTTCCGCCAGGCGATTCTCCTGATCTTTGAACCCCAGCCGCTTGGCCAATTCATGCTGCAAGTCCATTGAAATCAGGTTGGTTTTCTTGCGTGTGAAAAAATGCAGTTCGGTGCGGAGCCGCCAGAGAAACTCCAGCGCATCCTGGAGACCGTTATATTGACGATTGTAAATCATCCCCAGACGAAACAATTCGGCCAGGGTCACCTTATGGCCTCGAAGAAATGAAGCGAGCCACAATCCGTGGTGGTAGTCTCGCAGCCCCCCCGGACTGTCTTTCAGATTGGGTTCCTGAACGTTGATCGTGTTGCCGTAACGGGCCAGGCGTGCTTTTCGTTCGGCGATTTTCTCACTGATGAGTTTTTTTCCATTCCAGGCAAGAATCTTGGAAATCTGGTTATAGAATGCCTCATAATTCTGTAGATTGCCCCAGATCAAACGTCCCTCCACCATGGCAGTGAGAGACTGAAGATCTTCACGCGCCATCTGCCGGGCCGTGTCGAAATCGCGGGTCACATTCCCGATCTGCAAGCGTGCGTCGAATAGATGACGTAACATGGCCGAAACCAGCTGTTCGTCTTCCCGGCACGGATCTTCGGGAAAGAGAAACATTACATCGATGTCCGACTGCGGGTGCATCTCCTTGCGCCCGTACCCGCCCAGCGCCACCAGGCACATCCGTTTCCCCACTTTCTCCAAATTCATTCCCAATTCTCGTGTTTTTTCCTGTAGTACACCGATCAGCAGAGTATCCGTCGCCTGTGTAATGTGCGACAGGATTTCACTACCGCCCGCACCATTGCGATGGTTTTTCTCGGCGGATTGAAGCGCCTCACGATAATTCTCAACCGAGGATGTCACAGCTGCATTGGAATGAACGCGCATTTGTACGGAAAAGCACCGTCCTGTCGGCGGGAATCGGAAATTCCAGGTTCGGAGATGTCGCCGGATGTCACTTATCGTTTCGAGGAATTCCTATGATAGGATACCCAGTACGTGAGGCACATTCAAACTCGGTCATGTATCGGCTCATCAGGATGTCCGAAATGCGGCGAATTCTTTACATGCGAATTGATGGATGTTTTGGCGGACCGGAACGTTATATCCTCTGCCTTTTCAAACACTTAGATTTGTCGAGGTATCAACCGCATCTTGCCCCGCTGGTTTGCGAAGACAAACTGGCTCAGGCCACGCGAGCAATGGGAGTTCCTGTTTTGCTCATTCCCATGTCTTCCAGACTCGCTGTCCGCTCCGCCCGGAAACGCCTGATCTCCATTATTGAAGAAAATGATATCAACCTGATCCACACGTTGGGAATTCGCTCGAATCTGGTTGCAGGGCCAGTGGCCAGGGAACTTGGCATTCCGTGGGTGGCCCGTGTGCCGAATTTGAACTACACCGACTATCGCAACCGCCTTGTCGGATGGTTGTTTCACAGAATCAACAATCGCCTGCTTCGCAAGGCCGATGCGGTACAGGTTATCTCCACCCCGCTTCGGGACTATTTTCAGTCGCTGCCTCGGCCTCCAAGACGAATCGAGTTGATCCCTAACAGAATCGACTTCCCCGCGCCGGTGGATGAAGAAACCCGCAGGCAGGCACGGGAGTTTTTCGGTATTGGTGAGGATCAAACGGTCATCGGCTCGCTGGGCCGGATCGAACCGATCAAGGGATATGATCTTCTTTTTGATTGCCTGGTGGAATTGCCGAGTCACTCTGTGGTGTTGCTGGGAGGGGAAGGGTCCCAGGCGGGGCTATTGAAGAAGAAGGCAGAAAGCGGAGGTCTGGCAAATCGCTTTCATCTTGGCGGGTTCATCGAAGATACGCGGTTTTTTCTAGCTGCCTGCGATATCTATGTGCAGCCGTCTCGGTCCGAAGGGGTCCCGATGGCGCTTCTGGAGGCGATGGCCGCAGGTCTGCCGGTTGTTGCCAGCCGGGTGGGCGGAATCGGAGATGTGATCCGAAATGGGGAGGATGGATTCCTGATCCTTCCGGAGGATCGGATGGCGCTCCGAAACTACCTGATGAAACTGTGTCGAGATCCTGAGATGCGGGAGGATTTTGGAGGTCGCGCGAAACGGCGAGTTGAACAGATCGGTTCTGCGGAAGACATGACGCGACAGGTAGAAGCCCTTTATGATGACCTCTTATTGAGTTCCTCCCGATAGGAGAATGCGGATGCGGAATCGCGGCGACCGCGTGGAGATTCTGGGCGTAGACCTCGATCCGGTCACACAGGAAGAGGCGGTGGAGTGCGCACTTGCTTTTGTGGAAGAAGGCGGACCACACCAGATTTGGACGCCCTCTATTTCTCACCTCATGCTGTGCCGTCGCGACCCTGATTTTGCGAAGGTGAGCCGGGATGCCGATCTTGTTGTTGCGGACGGAATGCCGGTGGTCTGGATGTCTCGCCTGAACCGGACCCCACTGCCGGAAAGGGTAACCGGCGCCGATTTGCTGCCGGCTCTCTGCGAGGCCGCCGCGGGGCGGGGATACCGTGTGTTCTTTCTCGGCGCGGCAGAGGGAGTGGCAGACGAGGTTGCCCGCCGTATGGCGGAGAAGTATCCCGGATTGATGGTCGCGGGGACTTACTCTCCACCCGTAAACTTTGAGAACGATCCTATTGAAAACGAACAAACCATCCGGCGAGTTGTGGAATCAAAACCTGACATTCTGTTTGTTGCCCTCGGAACTCCACGCCAGGAAAAATGGATTCGACGATATCGGGAACAACTGGGAGTTCCGGTGATGATTGGTGTCGGGGCCGCGTTCAATTTTGCCGCCGGTCGGGAACGCCGTGCGCCGGTCTGTCTTCAACGCTGGGGTCTGGAATCTCTTTGGCGGATGATCCAGCGCCCAAAGGAGATTTTGGGAAGAATCCTCCGAAATGCCCCCCTGTTTTTCCTGTTGATGCTGGATCAAAGGACGTATCGTTCCCAGAAAAGCGTTCTGCGGCGAATTCGCCCCGTGTTTCTGGCATTGCTGGATGCCCTGGTGGCAGCGGGCGGATTTGTCCTCGCGTATCTGCTGTACTTCCGATGGTTGGCCCCGGATCGAGATCCATTCCCCAACACGGGGTTCACGGAGATCCCGGCCTACTCTACCCTGGTGCCGTTCGTTGTAATTATCAATTTTTTGGTAATCCTGGGAACGGGCTTATACCGACGTGGCTCATATAGGACTTTTCCGGCGCTGATCCGTCGGACAGCGGTTGCCGCATCGGCAACCTGGGTGTTTTTGATCGCCTTCACATTTGTCTCCAAAGAAATTTTTGTCCCCTATCTGCTTGGATATTCGCGGGGGTTTTTCGCACTGTTCGGTGTTTTGAACTTCGCGGGACTAACCCTGGTCCGTACCGTTGTCCGTATACTCGAAACCGGCCTTCATAGACTGGGGCTGATCGCGGATCGGCTCGTTTTCATTGGAGATCGGCGCGCCTGCGAAGCGTTTGCCGCGCCCTTATTGAAACAGCCCGCTTTCGGTCAAATGCCTCTGGGACGGATTCATTTCTCAAGCGAGGGCGACCATTCGGAAGAGACTCTGCCGGACTTGGGAAGCCTCGATGAATTGAGAAAGATTGTCGCCGCGCGCAAAATCGACGAGGTTGTACTTGCGGATGCCGTCTGCACAACGGAGGAGATCCGTCTCATTGTGGAGATTTGCGGCGAGTTCAAAGTCCGTCTCAGCTTCCCGCCAAAAATCCCCCGCGAAATCGAGCCGGTCTTTCGGATTCGCGAAATCGGCAATCGACGGCTGTTAACTGTGTCTGGAAAGGACCTGAACAAAATCCGGAGCATGAATTCGGCGGGCTATAGTCCCGATGCGTGACAATATTGGTCTTATTCGTCCCGTTCTCTTCTACAGAACCGCCAATTTTCACACCTTCAAATCCAATCCTCTTGGTTTATGGGCAGGCGGTGTGGTCTCCGGGGCTATCTGGCGCAAGGTCGAAGGCACAATACCATGAACCACGCCCACGGAAGCAACCCGAAATCCCGCGTCGGCCAAAGCCTTCTTCAACGTGTCCATTTCCGGCTCGACCTGTTTTTTCAATTCCGCACTGGAAACGGTAATGGTGACGCTCAACATTCCTTCCCGGAGATTGAAATCGATCCTGATCGGCCCGAACTGGGAGAGATCCAGGCGAATGGACAGTACACCGCCATCTTCTCGATTTTTCGAGTGCTGACGATACAGCAGTTCAAGCGTTCGATTCTCACCCTCCAGCGTGACGGGGATCTGAAAAAAATAAACAGGCAGGGACTCAGGGTCTTCATCCGGGAGATTGCGCAGGTTCTGCCCGGCAAGGGATTCATATAAATTGTTTACTTGCTGAAGCAGTAACGAGAAAGGAACCTCATCGCCGAGAATCTGCATCTGCTGAAGTTGCAAAAGATACAAATACAAATCGTAAAGAGAAATCCCCAGCCGTGAGCCGTGCGCCCCGGACAACAGGGCCGCTTCAGGGCTGGTGGACTGCCCCCGAACGGATTTTTCGAGTTTTTCCGCCAGGTCATCCCGGTTCTTTTCCGAGTCACCGTCCCTCAGGTTGACAAACTGCTGTGTCAGGTTCCGCCGCCGTTCGGCCAGTTCATCCCGACGTTGGATGGCAACCACCCGGTCTTGAATAGCATCGAGTTGCCGTTCCAACTTTCCCAATGCCTCGTCCATCTCGTCCAGCTTCTCGCCGATTTTCGTTCGATTATCCAAGACTCTTTGCACCGACTCTATTATGGAAGGACTAATCGGCATTCCTTTGTTGATAAGAAAGGACAGTGTGGATACGTCCGTTGCGGATAGTTGAGGCAACAGGGCGGCAAGGGTTCGAATCGCTTCGGCAGAGAGGGGGATCTGCGAGTTCAGGAGAGAATGTGCCACCGCCTGAGCCGCCGCGTTTGTAGGAGCACCCAGGTTGGCCAGCACAGAAACCAGCGACCTGGGTGTGGATTGCCCAATCAGGCTTTCCACAGGCACGGAGGTACTCTGATTACCGAACTGGATTTGGAGTTTTCCCCCGATCAGTTGGGCCGTAAACGATTGTCCCACGGACACTTGGGCGGTTCCGAGGTTCACGGTGAACTGACGTCCCGCCAACATGACCGTTGCTCGACCCTCGCCCTCATCGGCAATCACCTGGCCGCTGAACGGTCGGCCTTCGGCGATTCGGGACAGACTGAGTTCCAGAATTTTCGAAAAAGGTGTCTGAAAATCCGGGGGTAGTGAATTGAAAACCATAATCGTTCCTCGACCCCTTCATGGTACATTCAATGAACGCCCCTTCTCCAGTATCGGCAGCTCGGCAGGGACTTGAACATTCCCGTTGGTCCTGTTAGTCCCATCTTCCTTACAGTTCCACCTTATTCCCTCTCTCCCTGCGAGAGATACAAAACCGCCTTCTGTCCCTCCGTAAACAGGGGAGGGAGAAAAGATTCTTCCCCCTGTTTATGACCTTCACTCGAATTGAAGCAATGGAATGAATCCCGCGCCTTTGCAGTGAGGGCAGGGAGAGGAAAGTCGCTGCCGAAGGCTTCTTCCGGTGCGCTGCCGTGTGATCTGGACAAGACCGATTTCCGTGAATTGCAGGGTATCGGACGGTGTGCGGTCATGAGCCATCTCGCGTTCCAGGGCACGGTAGACGTTGTCGCGGTGACGTTTGAGCCGCATATCAATGAAGTCGATCACGATGATTCCGCCGATCTGTCGAAGCCGGAGCTGTTTGGGGATTTCGACAGCCGCCTCCATGTTGGTCTTATAGATAGTTTCATCCAATCCCGAACCGCCGCTGAATTTTCCGCTGTTGACGTCAATAGCGGTCAGGGCCTCCATTTCCTCAATAATGAGCGTTCCCCCCGATTCCAGCCGGACTCGGTTGCTGAAGATTTCCTTGAGTCGTTCCAGGACACCGGACTTTCGCCAGACTTCCTTGGGATCGACCTTCTGAACCAGGCGATCCACATCGGTGCGTGGAGCGATGACCCGCAAGAACTGGCAGACCCGGTTACGGTGTTCCTCGCACCCGACCAGGATGGCGCTGACCTCCTTTTGATAGTGGTCGCGCAGGGCACGTTCGACCACGCCTAACTCCTTGTGAAGCAGTCGTATACCTTCGGTTCTCTCGTATTCCCGCTGGATCCGTTTCCACAGGCGGTGAACGTATTCCGCATCCGCTTTCAGATCGCTCTTGCTGCGCCCGGAAGCGGCGGTGCGAATGATATACCCGCCCTCTTTCTGAAAGACCTCCTCGGCAATCTCATGCAGGCGCTTCCGTTCTTTTTCCTGGGTAATCTGGCGGGAAATATGGACTCCGCGCCCGTACGGCATATAAACCACATACCGTCCCGGAAGAGAAATCTTGGTTGTCAGAGACGGTCCTTTCTCGCCGAGGGCTTCCTTTTCCACCTGAACCATCAACTGGTCCCCTTCATGCAGCAGGCTCTCGATTGTTCGTCGGCCTCCCCGATGGCCCTCCCTGTCTACAAGGCGATACACCAGGTTGTCGATGGACAGGAATCCGTTTTTCAGCACGCCGATATCAAGAAAGGCAGCCTGCAGGTGCGGCACAACTGCATTCACAATACCCTTGTATATATTTCCCGCTGTGCTGCCTCCGGTCGGGAGGTTTTCCTGGACCAGGAGATCCGTCAGCTGATTCTTGCGAGTGACAGCGACAATCTCATGACCCTCCATTCGATTCATGGCGATCAGAAGTGGCGAAGAAGAAGAAGGCATACTTTTTACCGTACCCAGTCAGGCTAGCATGTTCGGCACCGCTAGGATGCAAGTGTGATTGATTCTATAATATAAATCAAGACAGAAAGACGATCCAAGCGATCTGAGCCATGAAATACCGATCCGATGAGTCAGGGTCCGCCCATGTACCGGACCTTGCGGCGATGCGATTCCCCGGGTGAATTATGCCTTTTCTGGTAGCAAACCTTGTATTGGTCCTTGTAATTCTGCTCTTTTTGCGGCATCTGCGCCGGTTTCAACATCAACAGTATCCGGCCCGCCGCTCGGTTTTTCCACCGCTATTAACGCCGGATCAATTTCGCATGTTGCTGATCGGGTTTCTCCTGTGGGGAGTCTCCCTGGTGATGCGATTGATCCAATGGAAGGTTTCCTATCCGTTCTTCACCCGGTTGCTGGATCTGTTTTTCGCGCTGATTTTCACCGCCGCGACCATGTTCATCGCGCTTGGCCTGATGTATTTCGCGGCATTCCCCATCCGTGAGGGTAGAAGCGCGCCAAGTTTCCGCCATATCGATCTGCTTCAACGAGTGGGGCTGTGGGTTCTGGGGGGCGCATTCGTAATTGGGCTGTTTCCGGGCCGGCCGCACGCCGGCTGTCTGGTTTTTCTGACGTTGTGGCAGTTGTTCATGCTGGCGTATACCTATTACAATCTTCGATACAGCGAGAATACATTGCGGGGGTCCGTCATCATCACGCTGGTTCTCTGGGCGCTTTTCAGCGTATTCGCGTGGACAAACTTATGGCAGTTCGAGACGCTGCTGCTGATCTCTCTTGTTTACTTTTTCCAAAAGGCTTGTTTTCTGCACATGGAGGATACACAACATCGCGGGGAATCATTTCGGCGGGAAGTCGAGGTGATGATTTCATTTCTCCAGAAAGTCACCGGGGCCGATGAAAGCCTGATCGAAGAGGCCCCGGAAGGAGACCGCTGGTCCGGCAGTTTGAACCTGGATCGCGTACTTGAAACGACACTAAATTTCTCACTGGGTCTGACCGAAGCCTCCTCAGGGGCCATTTTTCTGTTACAGAAGTACCATCCCGGTGAAGAGGATCATTCTCACGGGGATACCCATATCCGGGCACGGGTTGTGGAAGGTCCATATCCGCCCGTGACGGATGTTTCCCGGCTTCAGCATGTTGCCATGCGTCAGCGATACCTGAACGAACTGGTCTTATCGGAGCGCGTTCCGGTACAGGGCAGCCTGGTCGGCCGGGCGATTGGAACCGGAGAGACCTTGTTTATCCCGGATGCGATCAACGATCCGACCATTCTTCAGCAATCGGAGGATTTTTTGAAAATCCGAAGTCTTCTGGTGGTTCCGTTGAAAGTCCGGGAGGAAATTGTCGGTGCGGTCTCGGTAATCAACCCCAAATCGGGAATGTTCACCGACGAAGATCGTGTTCTTCTGGAAGCCATGGCGGAACAGGCGGCGATCACCATCGGGAGCGCCGTGATGCACCGCGAGTTGCAGGAAAAAGAACGGCTGGAGCGGGAGATGGAGCTGGCAAGCGAAGTCCAGCGTCTGCTTCTCCCGGCCACGACACCGGACATCCCCGGATTTTCATTTGGAGCTTACGGGCTAGCGGCGCGACAGGTGGGCGGGGATTACTATGATTTTATTTGGGTGGATGATGTGCGCCTGGCGCTGGTGGTTGCGGATGTTTCGGGCAAAGGCGTACCGGGGGCGCTGACCATGGCGATGGTTCGCAGCGCGTTGCGGGCACTGTCCCGGCACGCGGATGGCGCGCGGGACCTGCTGATCCGTCTCAATGAGTTCATCGCTCACGATATCCGGCGGGACATGTTTATCAGCATGATGATCGCCGTCCTGAATACGGAGACCGGTCAGTTGGAAATCGCCCGCGCCGGCCATGATCCGCTCATTTTGCTCCGGGAGGGCGAAAAACAACCCCACTTGATCCAGCCGGACGGTATCGTGCTGGGTCTTGTGGGCGGACAGACATTCGCAGACTACACCAAGGAAGAGATCATCGACCTGGAAAGCGGCGATATTGCGGTTTTCTACACAGATGGAATTACCGAGGCTATGAATCCGGACGGTCAGGAATACTCATTGAAACGATTCATTGGGAATATCATTCAAATGCGGCATGAAGATCCCACCGGGCTGATCCAGGCGGTCAACAAGGACTTGGCGAGATTTGCATCGGGTGTACCCCAGTATGACGATCTTACGTTGCTGGTTCTCAAAGTCGGACCGAGACGATTGCAGGAGGTCTCCGCCGCCTGACACAAAAAAAAACGAAAAAACGCTCTGTGTTGAGGAGACTTTGTGGTATGATACTCCCAGATGAAAATGTAACCACCCCCCATTCGGAGGACTCCATGTGGAAGAAATTCGACATATCGACGGACAGCCGAGAAATCGGGGGGAAACCCATCCAGGTTG
>JAKPRU010000264.1 GCA_029557025.1 Candidatus Omnitrophota bacterium
GCCGGCATCGCCAATGTCAAGCAGCAGCAGGCCACACTGGATCTCGCTCAGAAAAACCGATACCGATTCGAGACGCTGGCGGCAAACGGGACGGTTTCG
This sequence comes from Candidatus Omnitrophota bacterium, assembly GCA_029557025.1. Taxonomy (GTDB): domain Bacteria; phylum Hinthialibacterota; class Hinthialibacteria; order Hinthialibacterales; family JAKPRU01; genus JAKPRU01. The sequence goes on from JAKPRU010000264.1 coordinate 100, forward strand.
CTCAGCGAGCGGGATCGTGCGGTCGCGGAAGCCGAAGTCGCAGAGGCCGCTTTGCGATCCGCCGAGGCACAGGTGAAGCGTTACCAGGAAGCCATTCCCCAGGCCGAGGCCGCCGTCAAACAGGCGGAAGCGGCTCTGGAAACAGCCCGGATCAACCTGGCATACACGAGGATTACGGCGCCGATCTCCGGGCGCATCGGTATTTCCAATGTGACCGTTGGCGCTCTGGTCACTGCCCACCAGCCTCTCGCCCTGACAACCATCCAACAATTGGATCCGATTTATGTGGATGTCAACCAATCAACCAGCCAACTCTTGCAGTTGCGAGAGCGGTTTGAGCAGGGGCAAATGGGGGACGAAAATGCAGACATCAACAAGGTCAAACTCATTCTCGAGGACGGTTCCCTGTATCCACTTGAGGGAACATTGCAGTTCCGAGATGTCACAGTGGACGAATCGACCGCCTCGGTCGTTGTTCGGATTATTTTCCCGAATCCCGACCGAATCCTTCTTCCCGGCATGTTTGTCCGGGCCTCACTGATTGAAGGCATCCATAAACAGGCCATCCTGGTTCCACAGCAAGGGGTTATGCGCAACCCCAGGGGGAATCCGCTGGCGTTGATTGTGGACGCCGAAAACAAGATTCAACAGCGGATGATTAAAGTCGACCGGACCATCGGCGACCGATGGCTTGTCGAGGAGGGGTTGGAGGCGGGGGATCGCGTGGTCGTTGAAGGCGCAGGGAAAGTACACACCGGCACCTCCGTAAAAGCCGTACCTTTTGAGGGCGACCAGCCCGGAAAGTCGGAAGCGGATAAGACGCCCCAAATCTCTTCGGAATCGAACTAACGGAGGCAAGCCATGCTATCGAGATTTTTTCTGGACCGTCCGGTTTTCGCTTGGGTTATTGCCATCATTCTGATGGTGCTCGGCGGACTGGCTATCTATAACCTTCCCATCTCTCAGTACCCGTTGATTGCGCCACCATCCATCGCGGTGTACAGTCATTATCCTGGAGCCTCAGCGGAGACGGTGGAAAACAGCGTGACCCAGATCATCGAACAGAAGATGACGGGGTTTGATAACCTGTTGTATTTTTCCGGCTCAAGCGATTCAGCAGGATCCTCACGCATCGAACTGACTTTCAAACCGGGGACCGACCCGGACCTGGCTTGGGCCGAGGTGCAAAACAAACTCCAGCTGGCCATGGCCAGCCTCCCGGACGTGGTGCAGCGTTCCGGCATTATGGTCCGAAAATCCACCCGGAA
>JAKPRU010000279.1 GCA_029557025.1 Candidatus Omnitrophota bacterium
CCCGGCATCCAGGCCTCCAGGTCGAACTTCCGGTATGCCGGACCACCCAAGTCCCCGGTACAGCAATCGACTACCCGATATGGGATCCCCAAACCGGAGAAAATCTTTTCCTCTAACGCCACCATGTGCTGATGCTGCTTCTCGGAATCTTCGGGCGTGCAGTAAATAAACATCTCTACTTTGTTGAATTGGTGAACCCGGTACAGCCCTCGTGAGGCCCGCCCGTGCGCACCGGCCTCCGTCCGGAAACAATGCGATACCCCCGCCAGTTTCATGGGCAGATGATCCTCTGGGACGATTTCGTTCGAGTACATTCCGCCCAGTGTAATCTCGGCGGTTGCGATCAGGCACAAACTATGGTCGGACAGGGAGTAAATCTGGGTTTCCGCCCCGCGCGGGATATAACCGGTCCCTTCCAGGATTTCCGGTCGCGCCAGATCAGGCGTGATATGCGGAACAAATCCATCCTCAATCAGAATGTGGAGCGCATATTGCGCCAGCGCAAAATCCAACAGAACCGCATCCCGCTTGAGAAAATAGAAGTTCTGGCCGGTCACTTTCGCCCCGGCATCGAAATCGATGAGGTCCAGCTCTTCTCCCAGGACTACATGATCTTTCGGTTTGAAATCGAATTGCGGAATATCGCCGACAATTCGGCATTCACGATTCTGCTCGTCACTCTCACCGGTAGGCGCATCGGGGTGTGTGAGATTGGGGATTTTGCCTTGTTCCTCGCGGATTGCCGATTCGATTTCGCGTAGCTCGGTCTCCAGCGCGGAAACTTTCGGCTTCAGTTCCCTGGCTTCCTCGGACAGACGCTGACGTTGTTCCGCCTCCATTTTCTGCCGAAACAGTTCGGCGATTTCGTTTTGTCGTCGCCGGATATTGTCAACCTCTTGAATAAGCGCAGACCGTCGCGTGGCCAGCTGTTCGAGCCGGTCAAAGTCGGCAGACATTTTCCGCCTCCGTGTGTTCTCTTCGACTAGCGCGCGATTTTCCAGGATAAAACGAAGGTCCAACATGATTCTCAGTCACACCTGTTGTCTATTCGGAATACTCTTTATAGAGAATGTCATTCACCTTGTCTCATAGCACTTTCTTCTCCCTCTCCCTTCGCCAGAGAGTTGGGGGGAGCGAGAAAAGCAGTTCAGCATACCACCCAAACGCCAATCTCCCTATGAATCCTCATCCTCCCCGTCCAGCAGCGGGAACTCCGCCTCCGGGATCTGTGGAAAATCGACCGGATGCGTCTCGAATCTCGAAAACAACTGCTCCTTGCGCAGCGCAGGCGGTTCGAAAATCATCTGTCGAGCCGTCTCCAGGTATTCCGGTCGGATCTCATAGCCCACGCCGTTCCGCCCCAGGTATCGCGCCACCTTCAGTGTTGTGCCGATTCCCAGAAACGGGTCCAGGATCGTATCGCCGGGATAGGAATAAAGATTGATCAGCCGAAACGGGATCTCTTCCGGGAACGGGCAGGGATGCGGCAGGTGATTCGGCGGCACGGGTGGGATATGCCAGACCGTATTTGCAATCTCTTTCTTGAACAGATCATCAATGGGTTGTTGCGCCTTGGCTCGAACCTTTTCATCCACCTGTCTGTAAATCGCCTCGCCCTCTTTGCTGAAAATTAAAATATACTCCGTCATGATGTTCGGATAAAAATACCCCGGAAGCTGTTTTTGAATAAATACCCCGGCACGTTTGACTCCGCCGGTGACTTTGTACCACACGATATCCTGGTGAAACCGCCAACCCAGACGGACCATGCGGCCGGTGAAATCAAACGGGAGCGGATAATGACGCCCCTCCAGCAACACCGTCCCGATGACCACCGCGCAGAACCCGCCGGCTTTCGTCACACGCAGGACCTCGGCAAAACAGCGATCCAAAAAGTGGAGGTATTCCTCGTAGGCAGATTCATCCCTTGTTCGGTACCATTGACTGGGATCGTGGCTGTGCTGTTCGTAGTCGATTGCATTCCAATACGGCGGACTCGTCACAGTAAGCGCAATTTCCTCGCTCAGCTCGACGATATGTTCGCTGGTATGTGCAAAAAGTCGGAGACTCGGCCCTTTCATCATCCTCTCCATTTCCCTACCCTCTCGCTCCCCATCTCTGTCCGCTCCTTTCGATCCGCAATCCGCACCCCCCAATTCTTCCTTATCCGGCAAATCCTTCCTTGCAGATTCCCTTATCTATTTCGTCTGATCTCGTAAGAGATTCTATCTCAAGAACTTATGAAATCGAGATCAGGGTAGATCTTGTGGCATCGACTTTGCTTCTCTCTCGAAGAAACTGCTTCTTCGGCAGGTCGGGAATTGCATCCCGGCGATTCCCAGCGGTTCAGGATTTGAGGCGATTCCTATCTGAGGGACAAGGACTATGACTGCGTACGAACGAGATCTGTTGTGCCGTCGCGAGGCTTATATCATGGCGAAGCGGTCGCCATGGCATCTCTGGTCGGTTCAGGCCCTGCGGGCCGGGTATATTCCACCGCTGATCCCCGGCACGATCCCGCCGGACATCCCGCGCATCTTGCCGGTCGGCTTTCCTTTTAACTCCATGGATTCTTTGCACGCTATGGACATCCCGAGATTGGCCCCGACGCCTGCCGGTCGCATGGCGGTATTGGGCAGGGCGGTTCTGAGGATTGTTTTGTCGGTGGCGGTTTGCGTGTTGGCGGGCTTGGTGGCCTATTCGTTTATGACAGGCGGCGAGTTCCAGATTGCCATGCTCAGCCAATTCCGGCGCTGATCGAGGATTGCCCTCTGTAAGCCTTATGTTGTGTGCGGTGTCGGTTCGATGTATTTCACCAGGCGGAGCAGGTTTCCCCGTTCCGGGACGTGGTTGTAAATCACTTCATCCATACAGGTTTTGATGATCTGGAGACCATAGCCGGATGTTTTCATACTGGCAATCAGGTCTTGCAGTGGAGTTTCACTCTGGAGATTCCGGGAGAAATCCCGACCGTTATCATACACGGTGATAGCGATACTTCGGCAATCGTATTCGACATCCAGCAGGAGATGTGTCACGGGGGATTCGCCTTCGATTCTACGGATGGCGCGGATGGAATTGGAACAGGCTTCGTCCAGCGCCAATTCAATCTTCGCGACATCCGCCTTGGAGAATCCGATGTGGTTCGCCAGGCTGGAAATAAACTGGCGGACAAGCACAAGATAGTGGGTCGAAGCAGGCAGCTCCACACGAACCGATTTGGCCGACAGTTCCATTCGGGAACCTCCACGCCGGAAAAGATGTCTCCGGCAAACCCGAAATCCGCCCTCGAACGCCGTTCCTGGTCGTGCCGCCTTTTAGAAGGGCAGAACGCTCAGCTCCTGAACATAAAAATCCCGATCCGTCTCTCCTTTCTCTCTACTTGTAATACGTTTCCACGCTCGTTTTTATTTTCTTTTTCTGTCCGATCAGACCTCTTTCAAAATCCTGACCGAACTTAATAACTGTCCTCCGGAGGTTCGCCGCCCTTCCCGGACTCCGACATTTCTCTGCCGAACGCCTCCAAAGCCTCCTCTATCGTGCCGTGAATTCTCACCAGACGGGAAAATCCCAGCATATCGAACAGATTCCGAATCTTATCGGACATGTTGGCGATTTTCAGGTCCCCGTTATGCTCTCGGACCTCTTGCAGCATTCCCATCAGCACGCCGAGACCTGCGCTGGAGATG
>JAKPRU010000282.1 GCA_029557025.1 Candidatus Omnitrophota bacterium
AACCGATGTCGAATCGGACCGTGGTATCGAGGGACTTCTCGTTGCCCATCGGCTGTTTCTGGTTCATGGTGGTTATCTCAACCGGCACACGGTTCTGGAACTCACAGGCGGCGAAAAATAGCGGGAAACAGAATATCCAGGCCACATGTTTCATAGCTCGATCCCCATAGAATTGGTCGCGAAATCCGCGCTGTTTTCCGATCGTTCTTCTTCGTAGTCCTGCACGGGGTGGATGCGAATGGTGCCATAGCTGGTTTCCAGCGAAATTCGCGGCCCGCCATTGTTCACTTTGGATTTCAGCACCTGAGGTTCGCGATCCGTGCCGAGATCCAGGCCGTCGTAATTCGACTCCACTTTCCCGTTTTTGGCCGAGGCCTCAATCTGGAAAGAGGCTCTCTGCGGCAGGAACAGATCCACATCGCCACCCTGATTCCGCAGGACCACATCGCCTTTGGCCATGGTTCTGGAGGAAACGCTGATTCCGGCATGTTCGCTTGTGACGGTGCAGGGGCCGGCATAGTCGTCAATGACCACATCTTTAAGCGTGGTTTGAACATCCAGAGGCCCCGTGATTCCATGAACGCGCACGCCGCTTCCGGATCCCCGGAGTTTGAGGCCGCCGCCGATGTCATAGGCGCTGATGGTGTCGGAGTTGGATCGGATCTCTATGTTTCCCTTGATTCTTTTGAGAGCAATCGAGGCATAGCGGCTGTCGACAATGACAGTAGACGCGACATCGGCAATTTCGATGTCTTTGTGGCTGGCCGTGAGTTTCAGGCTGTCCTGTAAATTCTGCGCTTCTATGCGGGATCCGCGCGAATCAATGACCACGGGCTTGGTGATCCGGTCCACGCGGATGCTGCCTTCGGTATTGGACAGCTGAAGTTTGCCATCCACGTTGGAAACTTCCACCGGCGAATATTCGCTCGCGACATCCAGGTCGCCCTTGATGTTTTCTATGTAGACCTTGCCTCGGCTCCGGCTGTCCAGTTTGACATTTCCGACCAGATTCAGGAGCCGGGATTCTGTGAAGCGTGTCGCCAGCGCGAATTCGCCCGTGCAGTCACGAATCTCCAGAGACCGGTGCGCGGCATCGATGTCTAATTTCCCGTTGATGCCGGCGACACGGACATCCCCAAAGGAGTTTCGAATCTGAATCTGCGAGTTTTTAGGGACCGTTATCTCAAGGTCCGTGTTGTAGGTGTACTCTTTCGAACTCAGAGCTTCGCGGTTGGTTTGCACCACGAAATATTCGACATCGGAGGCTTTTCCGGGCTCGGCTTCGGGCTTGACGGCAGCCGACGGCGCGCCTCTCCTTCCGGCTCCCGCCTCCAGCCGGATTTCGGGAGCGATCGCTCTGGCGCGGGCCTCATTGGCGTACACCACCTTTCTGAGGCGGGTGCGCACCACGCCATCGCTTCCCGGGGAAACGGAAACGGAGCCATAGGCATTTTCGATAAGGATCGGCAGGTCGCGTTCAAGCGGAAAGGAGTTTTCCTCGGTGAAAGTGTGAGATTCTCCGATCCACTGTCCCGGCCGCACGGAGAAGCCGCCGACCTGGATCGGCAGTTCTCGAACAATTCTGGCAATATGGGTTTCGGAAATCTTCGTCACTGCGGACCCGATGAGGAGCAGCAAAAGAATGCCGATGATTTCGCCCACACTGACGGAGACCGCGTCCTTTTTCAGGAAATAATCGATGACTTTGCCGAGGCCGAGAAGAATCAGCAGAAGGGGCCAGTAGCGGCCGGCCAATGACCAGAAATCTATTCCAAACCCAAAATTCTGCAGAAGGAACAAAACCCCGACCCCAATCCAGATCAGGGCTGCAAGCAGGGAAGGGCGACGCTTCGGCGACATGGTTCACTCCTTCGATCGAATTCGGTCCGGTGCGGGCGGAACCGCCGGCCAGGCGAAATACCCATATATCTTTTTTAGCCCGATAAAAATGGGGATGAGCGGCCAGTAGCGGCCGATGAGGCGCCAGGCGGAGAACGGCGCGTAGAAGCTTTCAATAAGGAAGATCACCCCGAGTGCTATCAGTATCAGGCCTGCGGTCAGGGCTCCCGAGTAGGATCGAGCGGCCATATCACAAATCCTCGCTTTTAAGGGATGGCGGTGGGGGCGGCGCGCTCGTCCATTCATCGGGCTGCGACTTGCGTACCTGAAGAGCGCGATAGACCAGGAAGGCGCCGATCAGAATGAAAATCACCGGCCAGAATCGAT
>JAKPRU010000325.1 GCA_029557025.1 Candidatus Omnitrophota bacterium
GACCTCGCGCTGCTGATGTCGGATACACCGGCGCACGGTTTCCCGGCAGGCTTCTTGCGGAGATCGGCCCTGGCGCATGAATTCCACAACAAGAAAGCTCCCGCAGATTTTCAAAATATCTTCGCCCACCCCCGTTGCGGCGGCAGCGCCGGCTTCGTTATCCGCATACAGACCCCCACCGATAATCGGCGAATCGCCCACCCGTCCCGGCATTTTTCCGGCAAGGCCGCTTGTGGTGCATACCGCCGCCAAGTCGCCGTTCGTATCCAGCGCAAGCACGCCGATGGTGTCGAAAAAGTCTTTTTTGACTCCCGTTCGCTGAAACTCTTTGAACCAGTTTCGGGAGCGCTCTGTAAGAAGATCCTGCTCTCGAAATCCGTGTTCCAGGGCGAATCGCTTTGCGCCGGGGCCCACCAGAAACACATGCCTGCCGTCCCGCATCACCGCTTCCGCGACCTGCACGGCATGAACGATGCCCTCCAGAGCGCCCACGGCTCCCGCATAGCCCGTGCGACCGTCCATAACTGCTGCGTCCAACTGCACAACCCCCGCGCTGTTGGGCAATCCGCCATAGCCCACACTGTCTACCTCCGGGTCAGCTTCCGTGTGAGATGCCGCCGCAACTGCCGCGGCCATCGCCGTACCGCCATCCATCAGAATCTCCGAGCCAACTTGAACTGCCGCCAGACCGAACGACCATGTTGCAACCAGAACCGGACCTGCCATCATTCACCTCGCTCCGTGTCGTTTCCCGCAATATGATATCCTCTGAATCATTCGTTTCGATAGAGGATTCCGTATAGGAGATCGGCAAGGATGAGTCAAGATTCCATTCCGAAACGAGGCGGGCTGATTCGCCTTCAGCGGGAAGGACGCCTGTTCCCCGTTGGGACATACAGCGATCTCGTAATCCGCGAGGAACTGACTGCGTACGTGGTCTATGTTTCCGGCATAGCGGCCTGCGACCCGACAACGGGCATTGTGGCCGGGTATGAAGCACACAGCGGAGAATATGCCACCAACGCGCTGGAACTTCAGGTGGCGGATGTGTTCTGTCAGCTGGACCGCCATTTGACGCTTCTGGCGGACAATTTGAACAGACGCTGTGTAGTCGAGCATGTTGAGGATGAGGCAAAAGAGGGAGATGTCTCAATGCTCAATCTCTGCAAGGTTGTTGTGTGCCTGCGGGGAGATCGACCCATGGATTTCCGGCGGTTTGATGATGCCTACCGTGCGGAATTCACCCGGCGGGGTATCGGCTCCTACCCGTGCCGCACCACAACGATGGGACACCATTTGCCAACCGAATCGGCCTTGGTCGAAATGGATTTTGAATTGTGGATCCCGAAAGTCTCCGAAGAGATTAAGAAAACCCTTCGCGATTGGGGGATTTCGCTATGAATCGTGAATTTGCCCCCGTTTGCCCGAAAGATTATCCGCTTGAGAATCCAGAGACCCTCCCGACACCGAGACCGCTGTTTTTCTTTGATAAGCTGGAAGCCAACAGGAATACACTTCTGCGGGAGACGGGCGGACCGGATAACCTTCGCTTGATGGCGAAAACGGTGAAAG
>JAKPRU010000263.1 GCA_029557025.1 Candidatus Omnitrophota bacterium
GTGGAGGCAGATGGATTCGAGCCGGATGCCGTGCTGCGTGACGCAGAGACCATGGAGGAAATCTGCCGCCGGGACGGCGCAGAGACAGTTCAGCCGGCAACGGAACCGGAGGACCGGGAAAGCCTCTGGGAGATCCGTCGCAATCTCAGTCCGTCGATGTATCAGAAAGCGCCGTTCAAGTTCAATGAAGACATTTCGGTTCCGGTTGCCGAGTTTCCTGCCGTGCTGCAGGAGGTTTATCAGATCGGGGCGAAACACGGTGTCCTTGTGATCTGTTTCGGACATGCAGGCGATGGGAATATCCATGTCAATTTTATGTCTCATACGGAAAGCGACCCGGCGGTACATCGTGCAATTGAGGAAACATTCCGTCTGGCGATAGCGCGTGGGGGGACGCTTTCAGGCGAACATGGTATCGGCATAACCAAGTCCGAATTTCTTCCGTTGGAATGGGGAGAACGGGAGATCGAGCTGATGCGCAATATCAAGCGGGTTTTCGATCCCCAAAACATTCTCAATCCCGGCAAGATCTTCCCGGGAAAGGAACGGGGAACGACCTGAGAGAGACGGAGATGTGCAGTCGAGTTTTCTTGTCAATCGCGATGATTTCGGCGCTTTCGATTCCGGCAGTGGGGCAGGATGAGACGCTTGCGATTCCCGGGGACGAACACGGTCTGAATTCACTCATTCAGCTCCTGGAACGAAAGGCAATGCTGGAATCGAAGGCCGGCCTGGGAACCTCTCCAAAAGACTGGGATGTCGGGAAAGGGCGTCCCCAACCGGAATTGGGCAAGAAATCCGGCGATTCTAAAGGGCCGATAGACCTCTCGCGCTATCTCGGAACCGAGGGAGACCAGGAGGCGGCGATTCGGAAGCTGAAAGAGGCAGGCAAATGGCCGGGCGAAACTCCACAAGAGTCTTCGACGAACGCTCCCCTGCGTGAAGAGGAAGACTTGTTCCAGAAGATTCCTGCCGAGAAGCGTCTCGATTATATCAGGGAGCGCCTGAAATCGGGCAAATACGGAGACGCCCTGTCGGAAACTACATTTGTGCTGGCCACGGACCCGAAAGAGGAAAATCTGTCCCGCGCGCTCGCATTACGGCTGGAGGCGCAATACCGTCTCAAGAAATACGCGGACGCCGAGGACACGTATTACCGCCTTCGCGCCTATTTCCCCCAGGGGCCGGAACACAACGCCGCGTTGGCCTTTCTCGAAAAAGAGAGTGGAATCGATCGATTACAGAAAGCGGTCCAGGAGAATGAAAACGATCCCGAAGCGCATCGGAAGCTGATGAATGCCTACCGGACACGCGGCTGGCTGGATTTGGGGGCCGAGTTCTACAAAGAGAGGCTGAAAGAGAAAACGGCGGAAAGCCTGCGTCACCTGTGCGAGATCCAATACCTGCGCCAGGATTGGCCGGGATTGGTAGAGGCCGCCGAGGAAGGGATTGAGCGCAAACCCGACAGTCCGGAATTCCATTACAACCAGGGGGTGGGGTTTTTCCATGTGGAGGAAGATACGGCGAAGTCAAGCGCGCGTGAGTGTTTTTTGAAAGCGCTGGAACTTTCAAAGAATGCCGAATTCAACAAGCGCGTGAACTGGTACTTGCAGCGGTTGCCGAAGTCCTGAGCGGAATTGTTACTCGGTGCGGGGAGTTTCGCTGTAAGGCAGGACCTGAATTTCATCGTCGAGCAAGGTAATAGTGGCGGGGCCGGTGGGGCGCTTGACTATGTACTCCGTATCGAGGATGCGGATTTCCGTTCCGGGCCAGATTTGTTTGCGGGCTTTAACGAAACGCATTTTGCGCATTCCGGTTTCGTAGGCCTGTTCGAGACGGGCGATTTCCTCTTTTTTGGCGGCGACCAATTGCTTGTATTTTCTCATGGCCACGAGCGTCTTTTTCAGGTTTTTTTCTTTTTCGGCATCCAGTGAGCCTGTATTCTTTTTCAGGCGCGCGAGTTTTTCAGCCGCTTTTTTGAAATGTTTTCGTTTTTCGTCCAATTCCACGAGACGGGCACGCATTTCCTCGAGGTCAGCGGGAATGGCGAGGGTCGCCACGCCCAACTCAATCCGGGTTCGAACACCCATTTCCGAGCCGATTTCTTCGGCCTCGACCGTATCTTCCGCGCAGATCAGGCCTTGTGCGATGGTTGCACGACCTCCCTCGGCAAGAACCGAACCACCGCTCCAGATTGCACTATGATAAATGTTTCCAGCTACCAGCACATTCCTGCCGGCCCGGACCTTCACCTCGTTCAGAAACAGCACACGCACAACCCCTTTGGCTTCGAGGTAGCCTTTGCCGCCTCCCTCCACGCCGCCGTTCACCATGAGATCGGCCTCGGAAATGATGGTGGATGCCTCGACAAGTCCGCCGACATTCACAGTCTCCTTGGAATAGACCCGGAATCCCGATAGAACGCTGCCCTGAACTGTGACTCCGATGGGGGAATTAACATTGCCTGTTTTGTAGCAAACGTCGCCTGGAATAAGCACGCACGGTTTGACGGAAAGAACCTTGCCGTCCAACGCCAAGTAGCCCTGTACCTGGGCGGTCAGTTGCGTGCCATCTTCGGAGATGGCGGTATTTTCGCCGGGGATCAATTCGTCGGGAGCGCCCTCTTCTGGCGGGATTTCCTCGCCGAAGACATTGGAGCCGGCCACGCCGGGTTTGGGAGGAACCAGTTCCGCAAGCAAATGGCCTGGAGAGACATAATAGAACAGGTTGAGTTCCTTGTAATCCGTACGTCCACTCTCCAGGACCTTGGGTTTTCCGCTGATGACCTCCAGGTCGAAAGCGTAATTCACATAACCGTTCTTCGGTGGGACAGGCTGGGTTCCCCTGGCAACAACTATGGCCCGTTCCATCGGTTTTCCGCTGCAAATCGCCTGAATCCCTTTTGCATCCACGCCATGGATGATTCCCTCATGCTCCAGGTAGGCCTCGATTTTCTCCGGAGTCCAGGCGCCACCGAATCGGGGATCGATCAGCATAGAAACCTGCATTTTGTCCTCGCGGACGAATAATTGCGGCCCAAGCTTCTCCATGGCCTGCACCAGAAACGCCGGGATGGTGTCCTCGGAATCGCCGACCGTTTGGACCTCGCCGGATTTCAGCAGGCTCGAGAAACTTTTGCAGAGGGTTTTAATCGAGGCATGGAAAATCTCCCGAAGACGTTCTTCGGGCATGGTGGCAAGCCAGCCGTCCACCTGATCGAGGAATTGTGCGTTGCTCTTAAGTTCCAGGATCGCGGCAGCCAGCGTCGGGGATGGTTCGGATTCCTGGTATTTTTGCAAGTCCAGGATCGCATCCGACACCCCGGTCTTCAACACAGCGAGAACATCCGCAAAAGGTTCGCTCATTCGATAACCCCCATTTGTATTATTGTACCCCACTTTGAGTCTTGCGAAAACATGTCCGGGGCGATGTGCGGGGCAAAGATTGGGCGTTTTTCTGCTTCCGACATGATATGATCGACAAACGATCCATTCCGACAGACGATCCGACAAGATGGTGATTTCTCAAAAGAGCGAGATAGAAAGCCCTCCCATCGTCGAGACCTGGAGACTTCCGGCGGTGCTGTGGGCGATGGCCTGTCTGCTGATTCAAATCCCCGCGCTGGAGAACCGGTCGTTCGAACCGGATGAAGGTCTTCGGGTGTATTGCGCACAGGAGTTGTTGCGGGATCGGACACCCTACCGGGATTTCTGGGACCATAAGGATCCCACGGAATGGCTGCTCTGCGCGGGGCTGATGCTGTTGTTCGGAGACAGCCTTTCGGGTTTGCGGCTGGGAATAAATGTGCTGAGAGCCGCGCTGGTTTACCACGTGTGCGGGCTGGGCCAACAGGCGCGTGTCGGGAAAAACGCCTGGCTTACCGGCGGATTGGCAACTGTCCTGCTGATTGCGGAACCGATTCAGGGGAACACATCGGCGATGGAGATTCCGGCGCTGTTGCTGTTTGTGCTGGCGATGCGACTTGTAACAAAGATCTGCTGCAACGGTCATTCCAAAGCGCGCGTGCTACCCGGTCAACCCGCACCTGACCTCCCCCGATCTTCGGGGGAGGGACCTCTCCCGCAAAATCTGGTTTTACCCGTCCTGGCGGGTGTTCTTTCCGGATTTGCCGTGCTTCTCAAGCCGACTACCGCTGTTGCCGGCCTTCCGGCACTGATTCTCCTTTGCAGAAACGATCTTGTGCGACGGCTGATCGGAATGGCCGTCGGCATGGGAGCCGCGCTTGGTATGGTATTGAGCTGGTGTCTCACGAAAGGGATCGTTTCGGATTGGTTCTTTGTGATGGCCGTGTACAATCCTTCGTATTCGAGAGGGACCCCCCATTGGGAGTATCTGTCCGGCGTTGTGCCGCCGCGACTCCTCTTTCTATCGCCCTTTTTGCTTTTAGCCGTAGTCGGATTCCTGGAACAAAAGAAGAGCGATATGCCGAATCGGTTGTGGCTGCCGATCTGGTTGATCGGTGCGGTTGCAGCGGTGTGTATCGGATGGCGCTTTTATCCCCACTATTTCTTGTTGCTCGCTCCCCCGATGGCGCTTGCCGGTTCCCACGCCGTTACAACAACTACCTTACTTCCCTGTGGCTGTCCCCGAACGCGGTCCGTCTGGATATGGATTCTTCTGCCGTTTGTTTTGTTTCAATCGCTACAATCGGTGAAATGGTATTGGACGGAGGCCCGCGACTGGAAGCCGCCTGCACTCGGCTTCTTTACGAATGAGGATATTCTCCGACTTGCGGCGGAGATCCGACACAATACAACCCCCAAGGACACCCTTTTTGTGATCGGCTATTGCCCAGACCTCTATGTGCTGTCGGAACGACGCTCTGCCAGTCGCTATTTCTTTCATCTTCCATACACCGCCGAGCATTCGCCCATTCGGGAACCGGCCCGGCGAGAAGTGCTGGAAACATTGCGAACCACCCCACCACCATTCATTGTGGTGATGAAAAAAGACTGGACGCCGCAGCATCCGATGGACAGCGATAACTTTGTGGAACAATGGTCCGAGATGCGCCTGTTTCTCGAAGAACACTATTTGCGAACGGAATCCGGGGAATTATTCGATGTGTATGTTCTGAAGGGGCGGTTTAATCCGCCCGACGATACAGATCGCCCAACCCCATCGCGCGGTAATGCGACCGAATATGCTCATTTACGGATAGAGGTAGAGAACGGAGATTCGAGTCATAGATAATGATTTTTGGCTTGTTGCGCTTAATTGCCTCGATCACGTTTTTGTCTAATTCATCCTGGGTCAGCATGGCCCGGATTTCCGGGTGCAGGAAAAAATAATAATAGGCATGGGGCCGAAAGAAGGCATATCCGGTCCACCCATCCAGAACACAGTCTTCCGAGGTCGTTTCTTCACAAATCAGTCGAATATATTCTTTTTGCGCTGTATTTCGGACATAGTTCCGCTGTAGCGGTTTCAGAATCGGGCCAAGAGAGAGTATCATTACAATAAATACAGTCAGAGCCTCCCGTATCCGAAGAAAGAGAACGGAAAAGGCACAGATCGCAACAAAAATCAGCAAGATAAAAAGATGGTTTTGAAATTGCCGGCCGTTTTCCGTAGACGAAACGGCCAGGGATACGGCGAGAAGGACGGCGAAAAGAAAATCATAAATGCGTGATGACTTTCGCTTTTCATAGAGGACTCGATCGGCCATCCATTTCGCGGCAAGAATCGCCCACAGGGGGAACAGGAGCATGAGATACTGCCGCTGCATGATGGGAATCAATAAAATACCCGAACCGGCACCCGCAAGCGAACCGAGCAGAACAGCATTCTCCGGAGCCTCGCGGTAATTCCATAATAAATAAAGAGTCCCGACGAGTCCAAGGGCGAAGACCATGGGGTTCTGCCGCACAAATTCAAGGCAGACCGGAAACGGACTAATCCGAATGTTCCACCGCGCATTGAACAGGAAACACCGATGAACAAATGCCCCGAATGCTCCGAAAAAAAGAAACAATATGCCGGTGAGAACAAGGGGGAGCAGAAGGCCCGCCGAAAACAGGGCGATGCGGCTCCCGGCCAGAGGAATGTGGCGTTTGTGCGGCTTAATGGTCCATAGCCGCCACGCGAGAAAGACGCCGGCAATACCCGGAATAACCTTCTGCGAAAACAGTATGGAAATCCCGGCGCAAATTCCAAATAAGAAATAGACAATTCCCCGTTCGGAGCGGATCGCTCGAATGCCCAGCTGGAGAAACAACAGCCAGAACAGTGTTTCCAAACCATCGGGGCGGATTTCCATGGATTTCTCTATAAACATCTGAATGCAGATCAACAACAGAACGGAGATCACTCCGACACATCGGCCATACAACAGGGAGGATAATTGACAGGTTACAAGAGCAATCCCGACCGTGACGAAGAACATTAGAATCCGCCCCGCGACCAGGATTCGGATCGGGTTGTCGAAAAACAAGTAAAGGGGTTGCAGGCCGATCCAGAACAGCGGTGGGTGATGCTCGAAAAAGTCTCGGTACGGAACCATTCCGTTATTTATGCAGAATGCGGCGTGAAGATGTTCGAATTCATCGGGATCGAATAACCTGTAGAGAAACTCAGGAATGCGGATCAGGAGAATCACCGCCGCAAGCGACAGAGTTACTGTGAAGACTACGGTTCCGCACCGGGAAAAGCGGGGTACCTGTTCCGTTGAGATCATGTCTCCGTTCCGTTTCGATCCATCCGAAAAATAACAATTCCGCTGTGCCGGTATAACTTGTGAAGTCTCTTCTCGGCCTGCATCCATTCGGGGGCACGCGACTCCTGTATGAGAATCCAGTCGATTCGGTAGCGGTCGAGAATGTCCATCGCCCGATCCCGTGTACCGCGAAATACTTCTTCGTACAGGGGGAAAATCTCTTTCTCAAAAGGACCGATGCGCCCATCCGCGAATACTTTCAGGCGTGGATAGCAATCGTAAATAATCCTTCCACCGAAGGAGAAATCGTTCAATACATTTCCTTCCGCATGGATTTCATTGAGAAATGCTGTGGCGTGTTTCAGATCAAACCAGTCACGGCTGTAAACCGGCTTGTTTAGAGTCAGCAGGAGAAAGTAGCCGATGAGGAGAAGGAAAGAGAAGGCGGATTGAATGCGGGCACAAGGCTTTCCCCCAGGATTGGGGGAGATACGGAGGGGGTTGATTGTGGCGGGTGCAGTTCCTCCAAGCAGAGGCAGGAGCGCGATGGTGGAGAGGAACATGAATCGGAACGCGGAGAAGGAAGTTACCACAAAGACACAGAGGCATAAAGAATAAACAAGATGGATGCCAGGCAGGAAAGAGCCAGGCAGAGACGCCTGGAAAGAGCCAGGCAGAGACGCCTGGCCTACTGGGAAGGTGGCAGGGAAAGAGCCAGGCAGAGACGCCTGGCCTACTGGGAAGGCAAGATTTCTTAGGAGCAGCACAACAAACACGGCGGTATTGG
>JAKPRU010000269.1 GCA_029557025.1 Candidatus Omnitrophota bacterium
CGGCTTCGTCACGGCGCAACCCTGCTCGTGGCGCACCATCGGGGCGGTTCCTATCGAGACTTGGCCGCTCGGTATTGCACTTATCATCCGGGCGCCGAAATGGACTTTCTCGCCGTGCTGTTTTTCCTTCTGGTTCAGGAAAAAAATGTCGGATTTCCTGGATCGCTTATCGAGACTTACAGAGACTTTAACTGCGCTGCCGTGGCAAATCGGTGCGGTGTCGCAATGGAGGCGTTGCAGAATCTCGCCCGTGCCCTGGCAAATGCCTCAAACGCAACCTTGCTGCTGGGTGAAGAGGCTTGGGCCGGGGCGGATGGGATTCAAACGGTTCGCGCTTTCGCCGATATCGCCCGCGCAATGGGGCTTTTCAATGAGAATGATGTGGGAATCAATCTCCTTCTGCGCCATTCCAACAGCCGAGGCGCAATCGAAATGGGTGTCCTGCCTCATCTCGGCCCCGGATTGTCTCCGGCCCATCCCAAAGGAAAAAACACCCACCGCATCTTGCAGGCCGCTGCCGATGGGGAACTCAAGTCGCTCTTCATTCTCGGTGAGGACTTAATCGCCCGATATCCCGACCGCGCGCTGGTAGAGGATGCCCTGAAACGCGCAGACTTCGTTGTGGTCGCAGATACGTTTGTCCACAACACAGCCCGCGCCGCACATGTCTTTCTGCCGATTGCGACATTCGATGAAATACAAGGCTCTTATACGAATGTGTCGGGAAAAATTCAACAGGCGGAGCGCGCTCTCGTTCCCCTTTCCGGCACGGCGACACCGCGGCAATTGCTTCAGGCGCTGGCGCGACGGTTTGGGGCGGAATGGGATACACTGACATCTCCGGCTGTTTTCGACATCCTGCCCCAGGAATCTCATCCGGCTTTTCCACCCAACGAGATGGGCGATTACCTTCCGTTCCAAATGCGGAGAGAAAACACCGAGCCTGTGGAAGGATTATGCTTGCAGAGAGGGCCGTTGCTGTTCGACCGCATAGGAGACGTAATCCACACCCCGGCGCTGTCCGCCCGAAGTCAACCCTGCGCGGCAAGGCTCTCGCCGGAAGATGTCGGGAGAATGGGCCTCTCTGCCGGAAAGTCCATCGTCGTTGAGTCTCCCGGCGGACGTGTTACCATCCCGTTCATTATGGATAAGAACACACCATCCGGCAGCGTCGTGATTTTAGGCGAGTATGATGACCTCGGCATCAACCGTCTGACATCGCGCGGAAATAGCCGGGTAAGGATCATCCAGGAGGGAGAATAGATGGACCATTCCCTCCCCCGAAGATCGATAGAGACCAACTGGGGCTTAGAAACTTCCTCCCCCGAAGATCGGGGGAGGTCAGGTGGGGGTTGACCGGGTTTTGTAAGTGAATATGGAAACCTTACTGGTTTTACTCATACATCTGCTGAAAATCATCGTCGTATTCAGCATTTTACTCGGCTGTATCGCCTATGCAGTCCTGCTGGAGCGAAAGCTGCTCGGACGGCTTCAGGTCCGTTGGGGACCCTCCCGTGTCGGCCCCTTCGGCTTACTGCAACCGATAGCCGATGGTCTCAAACTGTTTCTGAAAGAAGAACTGACTCCAACCCGCGCGGATCGGTTCCTGTTTGTCCTGGCCCCGCTTCTCTCCATGGGACCCGCGTTGCTGGCCATTGCGGTGGTTCCGTTTGGAGATACCACTAACCTCTTCGGGCTGCTCGATCAGCCGATTCTTTTACAAATCGCAGACATTCACGGCGGGATCCTGTTCATTCTGGCCCTGACCTCTGTCGGTGTCTACGGGATTTTCCTCGCCGGGTGGAGCTCCGATAACAAATACTCCCTGCTGGGTGCATTGCGTTCCTCGGCGCAGATGATCAGCTACGAACTGGTGTTGGGTTTGTCCATCACCGTGGCCCTGATGGCCGCCGGGGATGTCAGTTTGCGAAACATCGCGCTCTCGCAGGGGGATGGTTTCTGGAACTGGTGGATTTTCAGTCCGAAATGGTTTGTCCTGCCCGGTATTCTCGGTTTCTTTTTATATCTGATCTCCGCTTTTGCGGAAACCAACCGGCTTCCGTTCGATCTCCCGGAAGCTGAAACGGAATTGGTCGCCGGTTACCACACGGAATACAGCAGCATGAAATTCGCCATGTTCTTTATGGCGGAATACTGCAATATCATTACCGTGTCCTGCATTGCCGTGACCCTGTTCCTGGGCGGCTGGCATGCCCCGTTTCCCTTCTTGCCTTCCGGCGGGCTGTTTGGTTGCGTCTGGTTTGCTGTAAAAGTATTCATTCTCGTGTGTGTGTTTATCTGGGTTCGTGGAACTTTGCCGAGACTGCGGTACGATCAACTGATGAAGTTCGGATGGAAAGTGATGTTGCCGTTGGCGATTGCCAATGTGCTGCTGGCAGGCGGCGGCATCCTCCTGTACGAAATGTGGCATGGTTCATAAACCCGTGATTGGGCGCGAGAAGGTGTCCGAGAAATGATGCTGAATGCGTTGTATTTCTGGTTCTTCGGCACACTGGCGGCTGTGTGCGGCCTCGGTGTGGTTCTGTCCCGTCACCCGATGCACAGCGCCATCTCCCTCGTCGGAACCATGATCGCCATCGCCGCCCTGTTTCTCCAACTCCACAGCGAATTCCTGGCGTATGCCCAGATCATTGTCTACACCGGCGCGGTAATGGTCTTGATTGTATTCACCATCAGTTTGCTCAACCTCCGCCAGAGCGCCGGAAATCCCATGTGTCCCAGCCGATGGTGGGGAGTCGTGTTTGTCGCGCTCCTTCTGCTCGTCTTTTCCACGTATCAACTGATAGACAAATCGCATGGATTCGCAGGCCCCGGACGACCGTCCGTGCCGCCCGACTACGGACAGGTTCCCACCGTGGCACGCTCTCTCTTTACCACATACCTGTTCCCATTTGAATTCGTCGCCGTTCTGCTCACCGCGGCGGTGATCGGCGCAACGGTTCTGGCCCGACGGGACCCGGAAAAACATCCCACCGAACAGCAGGAACAGAAATGATTACTCTTAGTCATTATCTCTTTCTCTCCATGCTCCTGTTCGCCTTGGGCGTGACCGGCCTCATGGTGCGTCGAAATGCCATCATCCTGCTCATGTCGGTGGAATTGATGCTGAATGCCGCAAACCTGGCTGTGGTGGCCTTCGCTCGATTTCGTCCCGCTCCGGCTTCGGCGGATAACGGAATGGTGTTCGTTTTCATGGTTATGGCGGTCGCCGCCGCAGAGGTCGCTGTCGGCCTGGCTATTCTGTTCAATCTGTACCGACAGCGGCGGACAGTGAACGCCGACGAATTAAATGTACTGAAAGGCTGATGGAAGGGAATGATCGAATGCAATGAATAATTTCGCTGTTCCCATACTCGGCATTCAGGGAATCATGCCGGAACTGATTCTCAGCCTCGCCGCCGCCTTGATCCTTCTGCTGGAGATGACCGTTGGGGACCGCGAAGGTCGCGGTGCGTTAAGCCTTTCGATAGCCGGACTGATTTTGGCATTCATTGCAACTTTCGGAGCGGACGGCAAGCTGGTTTTCTCCTCCCTGTTAGTCAATGATAATTTGTCCGCCTTGCTGGATCGTGTGTTTCTCATGGCCGCGTTCCTCGTCACCCTCGTTAGCCATCCTTACCTGGCAAATTATGGACTGGCCAAAGGGGAGTTCTTTGTCCTTCTCCTCCTCGCAACCGTCGGCATGATGGTGATGGGCGCCGCAACGGACTTCATTACCATTTTCCTCGGCCTGGAAATGCTGTCGCTGTCTCTGTATGTCCTGGCCGGCTTCTTCAAAAAAGATGTCCTCTCCGGTGAGGCCGCATTCAAGTATTTCATTCTGGGCGCGTTTGCGACGGGGTTCCTGGTGCTCGGGATCGCCTTTGTTTTCGGAGCGCTGGGAACTACAAATTTCGGAGCGATGGCCCACACGCTCAGCGCCGGCTCGCCGCCGTTCCTCTCCGTTCCGACACTTCTCTTCGGCTTGGCGCTGGTTCTGGCCGGTCTCGGATTCAAAATCTCCCTCGTTCCGTTTCATACTTGGGTTCCCGATGTCTACACCGGCGCTCCCACTCCGGTAACCGCGCTCATCGCTACCGGCTCCAAAGCCGCCGGATTCGCCGCCCTGGTTCGCATCTTTATGATTACTTTTCCCGGCAGCTTCCAGTACTGGGGCGCGGCATTCTGGTGGCTCGCCCTGTTGACTATGATTGTGGGGAATCTCTTCGCCCTTGTTCAGGTCGAGATCAAACGAATGTTCGCTTATTCGTCCGTCGCAAACGGCGGCTACCTGGCAATGGCCTTTCTCTCCCATTCGGATGTGGGAATCAAAGCCTTGCTCTTCTATCTCTTCGCCTATACTTTTATGACCGTCGGGGTCTTTGGTGTGGTCTCGCTGGCGGGACGAAGAGAACGACTTCTCATCAGCGAATATGCCGGGCTGAGCCGCGAAAACCCGTTTCTCGCAGCCGTGATGAGCCTGTTCCTTCTGTCGCTGGCCGGGATGCCAGGCACGGCGGGATTCTTCGGTAAGTTCTACCTGTTTGCCGGGGCCGTTCGCTCCGGTTATTTGGGCCTGGCCCTCGTCGGCATTTTGACTACCATTCTTTCTTTCTACTATTATTTGCGTGTCATTGTATATATGTATATGCGTGAAAGTGAAACGCCCCGCGAAGCCCTGGAACTTGCGGCATCGGGACGAACCGCTCTGGTACTCGCAGCGGCCGGCGTCTTGATCCTGGGGTGTTTCCCCAATTTGATCTGGATATCCATTGAGCAAGTGTTCTGAAAGGCATCCGGCATGGAAAGCGGACAGGAAATCCTAACGGCAGTCTCGACAGCGGAGCCTTTCCGATGGGTCGGCCTGGTCTGGCTTGTACCGCTTTTCCCGGCAGCGGCAACACTGTTGAACGGCCTCCTGGGTCGGAAAGTGATCCGCAATCGCACCGGGCAACTCGCCACGCTCGCCATGCTGGGGTCCCTGATCGTTTCCCTTCTCTGTATTGGGGATATCGCGCGGACCGGGCAGCCTTACAACGTTGACTACTTTACCTGGATCGGTGTCGGTGAGTTCCACCTGCCGTTCGGATTTTATGTGGACCAATTGACCGCCGTTATGCTCTTTGTTGTCTCCTTTGTGGGAACGGTAATTTTCCTTTATGCCATCGGCTACATGCACGGCCATCCGGGGTATTGGCGGTTTTTTACCTATATGCCGCTGTTCGCCGTCATGATGTTCCTTCTGGTTCTCGGCAATTCCCTGCCCGTGCTGTTCGTCGGCTGGGAGGGTGTCGGGTTATGTTCGTACCTGCTGATCGGTTATTTCTTCGACCGCGACTATGCCGCCCAGGCCGGACGAAAGGCCTTTATCCTCAACCGAATCGGCGATTTCGGTTTCCTCCTCGGCATGTTGCTTCTTTATTGGACGCTCGGATCGCTCAGGTTCACCGACATATTCGAACGCGCCCCGAATATCTACCCGGCGGGATCGGTAATGATTACCGTCATTACTCTGCTGCTCTTTCTGGGCGCGACCGGCAAATCGGCACAGATTCCCCTGTTTGTCTGGTTGCCGGATGCCATGGCGGGT
>JAKPRU010000381.1 GCA_029557025.1 Candidatus Omnitrophota bacterium
GGAATCCGTTCTCACGAACTACAACTGTTCCTCGGTAACCCAGGGCACCGATGCCATCGCGCAATCGACCATTTCCCTGAAATATAAAGACAAAGAAGTGGTTGGGCGCGGGACCGATACCGATGTGGTCCGCGCCAGCGTCAAGGCGTTTGTGGATGCGGTCAACCGTCTGCTCATAACCGAGGCCAAAGAACCGGTAAAGGATATTGTCTGATCCCGGATTTTGCGTGCCGAATCCTGAAAGGGGCGATTCATGAATCGCCCCTTTTTTTGGGGCAATCTTGCCGGATACGGAAGTCTCTCGGGAAGATAGGGAGGGCATCAACGCCAACAGCGCCTTGAGAAGATCAGTACCCATTTTCGGAACCCCTGACTGAATCGATGGGTGTTATTACCCTGACGAAACCTGTGAAACAATCATCGGGTTGCAGAACAAATGCGGGGAATCGTGCGATTAACAGGGAACCATATTTGGAAAAACTGCCGCTTTGGGCAGAAATTCCCGGCGATTCGCCTGTATCCCCGGATCCTCGACCCGCTCAATCGGGAACCGGGAACAAACAGGTCCCTCCTCCCGGACCGATTGACTCCGGAAACCGCAGTCTGTAATGTCCGAAAAGGATATTCGAGTGAAGAGTTATGGACAGATATCTTCCAGGACACGACGCAATGATTTCCTGTAACGGGAAGTCCCCGGAAGATTTCCGTGCCTTGGCGCAGAAAATCCTCCACTATGCCACCAGCGGTGTCTCTCGCATTGAGTTCCTGCGTGAAATCACACGGATGCTCCTCGAATCTTCCGAATGCGACTCGGTCGAGATTCGTGTCAAGAAAGACGACAAGTGTTTTCGATGTGAAGCCGTCTCTCCCCTTGTCCTTCCACCTGCCGTGGAGATCTCACGCCATACATCTCCCGATGAAAACGCATTGCTTGCCTGCTCCCGTGAATGGACCTGGTTTGAGAAGATCTGTCGAGCCGTAGCCGAGAGGCGATATACCGGTGCAAAGCCTTTTTTTACGAAACACGGGAGTTTTCGGACCGGCAAGTTGGAGGAGTCTCTGGCTCATCTCGCGGCGCTTGGTATTGCCGGT
>JAKPRU010000383.1 GCA_029557025.1 Candidatus Omnitrophota bacterium
GCACCCATTTTCACCGCAAACAACCAGCTCGGATAGTCCTCATTCAGCAATAAACCATACGCCAGTTCGTTCATGCCGTTCTTACTCAAAGCTTCCGCAAAATACGGCGTCCCGACGAACCCGGTCTGAAGGTGGACGCCGCTGGAAATGACTTTATCATAGAAATCTTTCGTCATCCGTTCTTTGAATGGTTCCGGGCAGAGATCGAAATAGTGGAACAGGATATAAGCTGTCTGGGTCGTTACCGCCAAGCGTCCCGTAGTAGTCAGGTATTCATTTTGGATGGCTTGTTTCACTTCCAAGGCCAATTGGGTGTACGCCAACGCATCATGCGTATTGCCCAAAACCTCCGCGGCCCGTGCCAGCAAGGAAGCCGAATGATAGTAGTACACGGATGCAACCAGAGCAGTGTCGGTGCCGCCCATCGGTGAGTGCGGATTATCCCCGTCCAACGCCAACCAATCGCCGAACTGGAACCCGCTTGTCCAGAGGCGTTTGTCTCCGGATTTCGTATCTTCGCGAACGATATAGTCCACCCAATCTTTCATGGTCGGGTAGTGTTCCTTCAGCAACGAACGATCGCCGTATTGTTCGTAAAGCACCCAGGGAATGACTGTCGCCGCATCCGACCAGGCGGCTGCGCCGGATCCGGTAACGAATCCGGCATCTCCTTCCGGCTTGATCTGTGGAACAACAAATGGAACGGATCCATTGAGCGCTTTTTGCTCCAAACGGAGATCGTGCATGAATTTTTTGTAGAAAGCCGGAGTGTACATATTATAGCTCGCTGTGCGGGCAAAAATCTGCGCATCACCAGTCCAGCCCATGCGCTCATCCCTTTGAGGACAATCCGTCGGCACATCCAGGAAATTACCTTTTTGCCCCCAAAGCGCATTCTTCAGCAATTGGTTCACATCCGGATTGGCTGTGATCATGCCGCTCGTCTCTTCCAGTTCGCTCTGGAGCACGTATCCTTTGAAGCCTAGATCCTGTTCCAGGAGATCGACACCGGTTATTTTGGCGTAGCGGAAGCCGTAAAATGTAAAGTACGGACGCACTTCGGCCGCTTTACCATTGCTGATGTAGGTGAATTTCGCTTCCGCCGTGCGTAGATTATCGCGGTAGAAGTTGTCTTCCTGCAGCACTTCGCCGACTTCATAGGTGATGACGGTTCCATCCGGCACATCCGCGGAGAACGTGATCCATCCGGTCATGTTCTGTTTGAAGTCCAATACTTGCTCTCCTGCAGGGGTAATAATCAGTTCTGGCACGAAGGCATCCACGATTTTAACCGGAACACTCAACCGTGCCTGAAGTTCTTCGGTATCCGTATCGCTCAGTTGCATCCGTTCCCAGCAAACAGCTGATTCTGATTCGCTGTATTTGTTCCAACCGTCGATTTCCAGGTTCGCGTCATACACTTCCCCGTCGTATATGCTACTGG
>JAKPRU010000387.1 GCA_029557025.1 Candidatus Omnitrophota bacterium
CTTGTTTAAACAGGTTATCGAAGCCGTACCGGAGTCTCCGCGCAGTTCGGAACTGATCGATCAGGTTTTTGCGATGAAAGGGGATCCGGGAGGACGAACCGAATACTGGCTTTCCGTGACTGCCAGCCATCCCGATGCCGCCTATCCCTTTTATCATCTGGGACTCGCATTGGAGGCTGAAAACGCCTTGGAGAAGGCCGCGGAAGCCTACCAAAAAGCGTTAAACCTTAATCCGGAACTTGAGAACGCCAAGACCGCGATGCAGAAACTGGCCCCGGGCCGATAAGTTGATGATTCTTTCCCCGGTCTTCTCCCATCACTCACGGTCACATCTGCGCGGCATGCTGACGCTTATAGTCGGCGAACAGGGTATCGATAATGTATTCCGTGATTACCTTGTTCCCCTCCAGGGTGAAGTGCGTCGGATCCACAAACAGTGATTCGCACTTATCGGGAAATACCGTTATGGGATTCAGGAATTTTGCCCCTGTATATCCCGCAATACCCTGCATGAGACACTGAACCGGGGAGGTAGTGTGCGGAACCGGGGTAACATCTATGGTACTGGGCAAATACATGACGGCAAGATCCGCACCGACTTCCAGGCTTAATTCCCTCATGCGTACATAACAGTCGGTAAATTCCCCAGGACGCATGCGCATTGTTCGCGGTCCGAAGGGTGACGGTGCGATTGAAGCGCAAACGCCCTTGAACGCCTCTCGAACCAGTGCTTCAATTCCCCACCTTTGGGTAAGGTCATCCCACTCGACAAGACCGCGCGTGCCCGGCGGTATGGGGTGCCAGTCGTTCGTGCCGAAACAGGCTACGACAAGCTGCGGCTTGAACTCATGGACATACTTTTCGAGATAGCGCATCCCCTGGTACGCGCTATAACCACCCACGCCCGCATTTATGACCTCGAAGTAATTGGGAACGAATTCGTTCAAGCGCGCTTCGAGCAACGCGGGCCATGTTTCAGAATCATATATCCCGCTTCCCAGGGTACGCGAGTCCCCCAGCGCAAGAATCCGATACTGTCCTTCCAACGGGCGGACCTCTTTGCTCCGCAACCCGCGGCTATTCGTGGAAACGGGAAAGGGGCATTGAACATCTTTCTGGTTCGGCAGCATCGCCCAAAGCAGGTCCGGGTCGTATGCATGCAAACCTCCCCAATTTGCATTGCCGAAGATAACGGGAAGCTGACTGTTACGGGATTGAATGAAGTATCTTCCCGCTATCTCCA
>JAKPRU010000392.1 GCA_029557025.1 Candidatus Omnitrophota bacterium
TGTTTGTAAAGGCATTTGCGTTACAGGACGGCAAAATACGCCGTGTCAATCCCTGTTATGCCTCTTCCAATCCTGGCGGAGAAGTTCGGAGGTATGTCTACCGACTTTGAGAGATCATCAACCGTTCCACTCCTAATCGGAGATTTGAGGAGAAGAACACCATGTCCGATCTTTCGCGAAGACAATTCCTGAAGACAACCGGCAGTGTTTCATTGGGCGCAAGTATCCTCGGTGCGCCGTACATATCTTGCGCGGCTAACCGCAAGCCCAATCTTCTGTTCTTGTGGACGGACGAGCAACGGGCCGACACCATCGATGTTTACGGTAACGCCACAATCCAGACCCCCAATCTGAGTCGCCTGGCACAGGAGAGTATCGTTTTCAAGCGCGCGTATGTGAGCCAGCCGGTCTGCACACCCTCGCGATCCACGGTAATGACGGGCCTCTGGCCGCACGAAAGCGGTTGTACTCAGAACAATATCCCGCTACCGGAGACCACGCCGTGCTTCCCGGAACTTCTCGACGATTCCGATTACCGCACCGGCTATTTCGGCAAGTGGCATTTGGGAGATGAGATCTTTGCGCAGCATGGTTTTGAGGAATGGGTCAGCATAGAGGACGGCTACCGAAAGTATTACCGGGAGACGCGCGATAAGAATCAGAAGAGTTCCTATTATCATTTCTTAAAAGATCTTGGATACACGCCCGATACGGACCAGGGCGATTTCAGCCGTGGATTTGCTTCACGCCTGAAGATCGAACACTGCAAACCGAAGTTCCTTGAACTGAACGCCTGCGATTTTCTCCGTCGGCACAACAATGAGCCGTTTATCCTCTATGTGAATTTCCTGGAACCGCACATGCCGTTTTTCGGTCCGTTAAACGACTTGCACAGTCCGGACGAGATTTCTCTACCGGCTAATTTTGATGATCCGCTGGAAGAAGACGAGCCGCTGGCCTATCGTCTGAAACAGTTACATTACCGGGAGCACGGCTATGGGGGCGTCGATTTGAAAACGGAAGCCGGATGGCGACGGCTACTAGCCAACTATTGGGGATTGTGCAGCCAGGTGGACCGAAGTATAGGTGAAATCCTCAAGACGCTCGAAACGGAAGGGTTAGCGGATCATACGATTGTTGTCTACACCAGCGATCACGGCGACATGATGGGATCGCATCGGCTACTCGCGAAGACCGTAATGTATGAAGAATCCGTGCGGGTTCCCTGGATGATGCGGATCCCGCCGTCCGGCTATAAACCGCAGGTTATCTCGCAGCCGGTGAGCCATATCGATATGGTTCCGACCCTGCTTGATTTGATGGGCAAGCCGATGGAAGACCGGTTTACGGGGCATAGCCTTGTCCCCTTGATGAAGGGCGGAGTTGCACAGGAGACTGATGTATTCATCGAATGGAATCCGTCGAAAGAGGAGATTCCCACGGAAGCAATCCCTGGTGTTGATATGAACAGAGCGAAGAGAGCCTTGGAATCGCATACGCGAACGGTTGTCTCGCCGTCCGGCTGGAAACTCTGTTTGAACGACCAGGATTCGGACCAGTTATTCAACCTGAATCTCGACCCCGGAGAGACCCGGAATCTTTACTATACGGGTATGCACAATGGACGAATTGAAAAACTCTCCAGGCGCATTCGGCGGTGGGAAATAGAATTAAAAATTAAGAATTGAGAGTCAAG
Organism: Candidatus Omnitrophota bacterium; assembly: GCA_029557025.1. Classification (GTDB taxonomy): domain Bacteria; phylum Hinthialibacterota; class Hinthialibacteria; order Hinthialibacterales; family JAKPRU01; genus JAKPRU01. Next base: position 1,697 of record JAKPRU010000392.1, read on the forward strand.
AATTAAATAGGATGGAAGAAGGGAGAGGAACGGGATCCGGGTGTGGGGGGAAGAAACCAACGATTCGAGGGACGGGGATCATGGTGAAAAACATTCTGGGCATGGTTGCGGGCGGATATACGGTGCCGCAGGTCCTTGACACCTATCCCGAATTGACACAGGAACAGGTGCAAACGGCTCTTTGCTACGTTCGGGAGCAGGCATCTTTTCAGTCCGACTTGCCGAATTCCATTACATAAGGAATATGCCTGGTTTCTTTATTGACCGTGTAGCCGAATTTGTCGATGTAATAGAAGGGGTCCTCGAATGTGTCGCCGGTGCGTTGCAGCCACCGGTCAAGGTCTTTCTCGAGGTGTTTTCTGATCTCGCTGTGCGCGGGAGATTCGATGAGGTTGTTCATCTGGTACGGGTCTTTCCGGTTGTCGAAGAGCATCCAGGAACCCTGTCGATTGCGAACCAGGGAATGCCGGTTTGTGCGAACACAACGCCATTCCGGGAAGTTCCGCCCCTCAGAGAACGCGACATAGCAGGCAGTCAGCGCGCCGGTGGGAGCGTTCTGCGAATGTCCTGTCCACACCCTGGAGAGGTCCTCGCCCTGAACATTCGGCGGAATATCTGCGCCGCACAGCGCGAGCAAAGTCGGCATAATGTCCGGCGTATTGATAATCGCCTCACTTTGGATGCCTGCCGGAAGGCGCCCCGGTTGGCGGATCAGAAACGGCACACAAACCGATTCATCCCACGGGCGCTGTTTGCGTTGCTGCCCATGCGAGCCGAGCATGTCGCCGTGATCGGAGGTGAACACCACGAGGGTATCCTCCGCCAATCCACGCCGGTCGATGGCATCAAGCAATCGTCCGACATTTCGATCCAGGGCTGTGATATGTGACTGGTATCCTGCAAGGTCCTTCAAAGATGGTTTTGGGCAATTCGGACGCGGTTGAATGTCCTCCGGACGGTATTTTTTGTACTCCTCCGGCATGAGGTCGTAGGGATTGTGCGGTGGTCCATAGGAGATAAAGAGGCAGAAGGGCCGGTGGGAGGGAGCGGAGTTCAGAAACTCCATCGCGATATCGGTCTGCACATCGGGTTCGTAGCCGTTCAGCCGGATCGGTTCGGGGGTCTCACGGTATAAGAAAGGTTTCATGTAATCATGGTTGCAGTTTGCGACCGCCCAGAAATCATCAAATCCCTGTCGCCGCGGGCCGGGGGGTGTAAATACGCCCCGGTTGGCTCCATCCAGGTGCCACTTGCCGATATATCCCATGTAGTATCCCTCGTCACGAAGGACAGTGCCGACGGTGGGAATATCGGTCGGCATTCGAAGATCATTGAGGAACATGCCGGTGGTCAGCGGATAGCAGCCTGACAGCAGCGCGGCGCGGTACGGAGTACAGACCGGACATGCCGATACAGCATTGACAAAGTGAACACCTTCGCTTGCCATGCGGTCGAGACGCGGTGTTTGGACTGTGGGATGCCCCGCGCAGCCCATCTCCTGGGCGCGCATTTGATCGGCAAACACATATAGGATATTGGGCTGCCGCCTCCGCGCAGCCGACGAGCGTCTCAGCCCGGCACAGCCGGAGGCGGTAACGGCAATGCCCACGGATGCGGCGGTTGAGAGAAAGGATCGGCGGGATAATTTATGATCGGCCATGACTGTTGCTCCAGTTGGGGTTTCACGAGCGGCAAATTCAACCCCCTCTGTATCTCCGGCAATCTTTGGGGGAGAGGGTTGTGGGGGCATCCGTGCCTCTTGAGATAGTCTTGGGAGGCTTGTTCACCCGTTGGCGCTGCGGTGTTCGAAACGTCAGTTCGCATCATCCCCTATGCGGACGGATCTGTCAAACAAATCTGCTAAATCGAGGCCGAACGGAGAGACCTGTTAATCCTCTTGACCACGACGCATTTCGAGAGCAGCTTAATAAGGCCATTCAGGGCGTGTTCCCGACAATTCCAAGAGCCGAAAGAGGAGCGCAATCATGGAAATGAAACGAAGAGATTTTATGCAGACTGCCGCAGCCGGAACAGCGGCATTTACACTTGCCGGAGCGACATTTGTTCCGAAAGGTGCATCCGCCGCGACCGCAAAGCCCGCCCTGCTGGGCGGTCCGAAGGTCCGAACGGAACCGTTCCCATCCTGGCCGATCATCGAAGAGAACGACGAGAAAGCCTGGATGGAGGTTCTCCGGGAACGCGGGTGGTGCCGAACCCAGGGGGAACGAGGCGCGCAATTTGAGAAAGCCTACGCGGAAATGATGGGGGCTAAAGAGTGTATCGCGACGGCCAACGGAACGAGCGCGTTGTTCTGCTCGCTGAACGGACTGGGAGTGGGTCCTGGGGATGAAGTGATTGTGCCACCCTATACATTTGTGGCCACGGTCAATGTTGTCCTGCTCCAACATGCGCTTCCCATTTTTGTGGACACCGACCGGGAAACGAGTCAAATCGACGCGAAGAAGATCGAAGAAAAGATCACGGAGAACACGCGGTGCATCATCCCGGTCCATCTCGGCGGCAACGTCGCGGATATGGACACGATTTTGGCTGTTGCCGCGAAGCACAACATTCCCGTGATCGAGGATGCCTGCCAGGCGCACTTGGCCGAATGGAAAGGGAAGAAAGTCGGCACGATGGGCAAAACGGGATGTTTCAGTTTTCAGGTGACGAAGAATCTTTCCAGCGGGGAAGGCGGCGCGATCCTCAGCGATGACAGCGACCTGATGGACAGATGCTATGCGTTCCACACGAACGGTCGGGCACGCCGCCAGGGCAGCTACCATTTCACCTACGGTCAGCAAGGTTCCAATCTGCGCATGACCGAGTTTCAATCTACCCTGCTGGTCCAGCAGATGACACGGCTGGAAGCGCAAACAAAAAACCGCACTGAGAACGCCAATTATCTGACTCAACAGTTGAATGAGATTCCGGGGATCCGTGTCGCGAAAATGTACGATGGATGCACGCGGAATGCGTACCACCTGTTCATGTTCCGCTACGACCCGGAGAAATTCGCGGGATTACCACGGAACAAGTTTATGAAGGCTCTGAGCGCGGAGGGGATTCCCTGCTCCGGCGGATACAGCCCGTTGAACAAGGAGCCGTTTCTGGAGAACACGTTCCAGACACGGGGCTACCAGCGAATCTACTCCGCCGAACAACTCAAGAAATGGGCCGGGGAAAACGAATGCCCTGAAAACGACAAGCTCTGCGAGGAGGCGGTCTGGTTTTTCCAGAGTATGTTCCTTACCGGCAGAACGGATATGGATCAAATCGCCGATGCGATCCGTAAAATCCAGGCGAACGCGGCCGATTTGGCCAAGGCGTGAGAACAGGTCATAGTAACAAGAGCACGGCGGGGTGGCTGTCACTCCGCCGTGTTTTTAACCACCACAATCCGAATGTACATAAACAATTGAGGTGGTGATTATTCTATTTTTCCGATAGTTGATTTTTTTCAGGCTCTGCGGTAATTTTTGTTCGAGTTTGAGAAACGACTCGATCAATCTCAGAATATCCGCAAGGTGTTTCTGCCGCTTGCGAGCGAATTGAGGAATTCTTTACCTGTCACGGCGATACCCTATGCTGACCTGTGCGATTGGGAAGTTCCCTCCCCCCAACCTTCTTCCAGAGGGAGAGGGGGAAGAAGATCCTCTTTCGGCACGAAATGAGAATATCTACACGGTCTATTCACGACAGATTTTTTTCAAATCCTCGAAGTACTCGTTCGCGGATTTCGTGCGCCGACGGGAGCGGACCGATGAGTTTTCCGTCCGAGATCATCTCCTGCAAGAGCGGTCTCCAGCCTTTCGGAAGTCTTGCGGACGCAGGGAAGAGGCGTCGCTCGCCGGATGCGGAAACGGCAAGGGTCTTTCTGCCGGATCGTTTGCCGCGTTTGGCTACCGGTTCCTCTTCGATCTCGACTATATCCAATGAGAAATCGACTACGGGCGAATTGCTGATAAAAGTCCCGACTCCGTACGCATCGGCGTAAGGATTCAGCGGTGGAATGGTCCGGTCGGTGAGACCGCCACTGACGAGGATTTTGACGTTGTGAAAGCCTCGCAAGTCCAGTTCCCAACGGAGTTCTTCGAGAAGTCGTGGGTAATCCCCTCTTCGTGAGGGCGGGGTATCCAGGCGGATGCCGTGAAGGCGTTTGCCCATCGCTTCCGCGACGCGAAGAGCCTCGAATTTCTCATCGGCGAACGTGTCGATGAGCGCGATGCGGGGGATGTTTTTCGAGACGATCTTATCGAATGCGAGGATCGCTCCCACGGTATCCCCGAGAACCAGGATGAGAGAATGGGGCATGGTTCCGACCGGGGGCATTCCAAGTCGTTGGGCGCACAGGACCCCGGAGACGCCATCGCAGCCGCCGATAAAGGCATTGCGGTCCACCAGGGGTGCGACGGCCGGGTGCATTCGACGAGCGCCGAAGCTATAGACCGGCCTTCCTTCGGCGGCGAGTTTACACCGCGCCGCTCGTGTGGCGATGCCAGAGGCCTGGCACAGCAACCCCAACAAAGCCGTCTCATATATACAAATATCCTGGTAACGTCCCTCGATCACCAGGACCGGTTCGTGCGCGTAGCAGAGCGATCCTTCGGGAAGAGCGCGGGCTTGAATCGGCTTGTTCAACGCGGCAAGGAGAGCGATGGCTTCCCCAAGCCCGGCAAACACCGCCCATTCCCATCCATCCGGAAAACTACCCGCTCGCAGTTCACAGACTACTTGAGGATTTACATCCTCGTGTTTCAGAATTTCCATTGTCCGGAGAAAATAGGCATCGGTGACGGAACCTTTGAGGATATCGTTCTCGGAAGCGATATGAAACATGGGGTCACTCTCCGTGGGGTTGTAAGACATCGCGAATCTGTTTAAGAGCGAATTCATGGCCCTCTCGGGTCAACCCGGCGGTGCATCCATCGGGCACTTCCACCCGGATGCCCCGCATGATGGCGTCCACGGCTGTATAGAGAACGCAGATTTCCGTACAGACGCCGGTCAAGAGGATCTTGCCGACCCGAAGGGTTCGGAGGCGTGGTTCGAGATCGGTCTTGAAGAATGCGGAATAGTATTTTTTCGGAATAATGACATCGGTGGGGGCGGGGGCGAGTTCGGCGATCACCTCGCTGCCGGGTGAGCCTTTCATGGCATGATTCGGCCAGACTTTCAGTTCGGGGTCATCCGGCTCATGGGAGTCGCAGAGGTAGAGAATGGGAACGCGGTCATGCCGGGCACGGTCGATCTGCTTGGCGATGGGCGCGATAATTCGCTGTGATCCGGGAACATACAGGGGCGCATTGTCCCGAATGAAATCATTCAACATGTCGATTACCAGCAGGACCTTATCGGACATT